>NZ_FAOO01000025.1:0-8085 GCF_900070205.1 Candidatus Thermokryptus mobilis
TTAACCGCCTCATTTATATGCTCAACCGTTATCTTAACATCCTGCTTGTCCCTTCTTCCCTCAAAAGCAAGAAAAGCCGCCTCCTCTATTATCTGCTCTATATCCGCCCCAGAATAACCTTCCAACCTCCTCGCAATCTCACTGATCTGCATATCCGTTAACCTATGCTCCCTATCCCTTAAATACATCTTTATTATCTCAACCCTCGCACTTTCATCTGGTAACCCAATATAAAATAACTTATCAAACCTCCCCGGTCTGAGAAAAGCACTATCTATCATCTCAGGCTTATTCGTTGCTGCAATCACTATAATCGGCTTGCTTTTATCCTTAAATATCCTACTTAATTGACTCAAAAGAACAGGAATAACCCTTTGCATAACCGACGATGTCTGCTCCTCCCTCCTACACAATATCCACTCCGCCTCATCCAAAAATACCACAGCTCGCGGCTCTTTCTCCAACCTAGAAAATATCCTCTCTAACCTTTTCTCCGCCTCCCCAGGATAACCCAAAATCACAGACGGACTTATCTCTATAAATTTCGCCTGTATGTGATTCGCTATCGCCATCGCTATAAGAGTCTTCCCAGTTCCCGGAGGACCAAAAAGTAACATACCGCCTCCAACCCTAAGCCTCAACTTTGAAGCTAACTCCTCATCCTCAAACGGAGCAATTAACCTCTGATAAATAAACCTCTTAACATCCCCCAAACCAGCCACATCCTCCAACCTATACTGAGGAAATAACTCATCCACCTCATACAAATCCAAACCCGAATAAAAATCATCACCAACCTTAAACAAAGATAACACCATGTTCGTAACACCAGGACCATATACCCTCTGCTTTGTCACCTTATAAGTGTATTTATCCTTTTTAATCTCCCTCAACTCCACAAATCTTTCCAACTTTTCAAAAGCTCTTTCAATCCGCCGTGGCTTTTCTGTGATTAACTTTACCTTTCCCCTACAATAATCGCCAAAGCTACAGCACCCAATATCCCAATTTCGTCTTGACAACTTCTAAACACTCATAGACCTGTGGCAAAGCATAACCACTTAAACACTCACACAACCGCTTAATTAACAAATCCTCCAATGCCTCCCCAACCCCTCTACCAATGATAACCATCTTTGGATTAAACAAATTAACCAAGATTAAACCATGCGCTACACCAGATTTTACCAAAACTATCAAACTATGCAAGTCCGAACCTTTTTCTCAAAAACCACTCAACCGACAGGAGAAATATCACCGCAAAAAGCGTCTCATATCTTGACCACAGGATATATTCCTTCCTGTCCTCAACAACAGTTGCTTTAAATTCTTCTGCGGAGTTGATAATTTTATCAAGTGAATCAACTTCATCGGGCAGGAGAAAAACTCCTTTTGTCTTTTGAGCAATTTCCCTGAGAAGCTTTACATTCATATTCGTTACAGAAAATTCAATTTCGGACTCACCAACGGTGAAGCGCCCTGAAAAAACTTTGAGCGTCTTCCTAGCTTTTGAGATACTTGCTGTATATTTATAATCCCCTTTCGTTAGAGATATTCCACCGGAGTATATACCCGAACCCACATGTTCAAGATTAAGTTCACCCGCTGGAAGCTCTTCGGAAACCTTGTCGGTGGTTAAACTTGAAATCTCAACTTTAATCTCAGCATCTTCAATTGGGCGATAATTTTCGTTATAAACTTGTGCTGTAAATTTAACTTCCTCATCTTCCATGAAGAAATTTTTATCAACTTTGAACCTGATAAATTCTTCTTCGCTTGGAGCTATAAGCCAATTGACGGTGTTATTTACAAACTTTTCAAAGAACCCTTCAAATTCCTTATTAGTAGCGGTTAAAAGTTTCCAGCGCCATATCCCGTAGCATAATAACGCAATTGATTTTCTTGTCCCGACACGATTCGCAACTATCAATGGTTCATTTGTCTCAACATTTTGATATTTCGCTTTCGCAAGCACACTTGATCCAGGCGCAGGTGTAAATGAACCCCGAACCTTAAACACCGGCGGCAAGATATTCCAAATGTAATTCCCATCTCCAATGTCGGTTGCAGAATGATTTCGCCCCTCTTCGGTGATAGATAAGCTTACAACATCCTCCGATGTCAATGCTGGATCAACTTTAATCATTGAAAATTTAAATGGTAAAACATCAAACCCGCGAAGTTTATTGAAATCAACCGTTCGGCTAAGTATAAAAAGGAAAGGTTTATTTTGCGCTGAAATCAAATTTTTCAAACGCATTAAAATTTCTTCATCGGATGTTTTAACAGGGTAGCCAACAAAAACAAACACATCGGCTGATTCGGCATTTTTGATATCAAAATTCCCCTCAATAAATTCCTTTCCCTTCTTTTCAGTGTATGATATAACCTCATAATTTTTATTTTCAACGAGCGCTCTTTTTATGAATGCAAGGTCAGGTGATGGAGCACCGCTCACAATTAAAACTTTATACTTCCCCTTCAAAACCTTAACATAGAATGATTTCTGATTGTTTTGATGCGTCACTTCCCCAGGAAGTTGCTGAACTTTGACTATAAATTTTCTAACCCCTTCATCTCTCGGAACGAATTTAAAATTCACCGTATATTCATTTGTCCCGCTTGCTAATTTCACTTTCTCACTTCCAATTTCTTTACTTTCATCATAAAGTTTTACCGAAATCTCCTGCCCGGGTTCAAATCCAGATGCACTAACTCTAACAACGAGTGGATTTTCACTACCAGCGAACACTACATCATTAAAAAGAACATCGGTAATTTTTATATCTTTTTGAGCGGATGAATCCCCGATGCCAATTGTAAAAATTGGTATTTCAACCCTTTCAGCAAAGTAAGATGGATTTTCCCCAATATTGTAAGCGCCATCTGAAACGAGAACAATTCCCTTTATATTTTCTTTCAAGGCAACGCTGTTTATCTTTTTTAAGGCACTGGTTATATCTGTGGCGCCACCGGAGAAATCCAACGAATCAGGGGTAAAGTTTTTCTTTTCTCTTACATCAGTTGAAAATGTAAAAAATTTTTTCTCTCCGTTGATTTGAATTTCATTTAATTTTTCAGCAATTCTTTTTGCAATTTTCTTTCTATCCCCTGTGCGGTCAACGATTTGCATACTTTTTGAATTATCAAGCAAAATCGCAAGAACGGGCGGTTTTTGCGACTTTGAAATCAGCGTCAGTATGGGTTCAGATAAAAACATAAACGCCAAGAATAAAGCGCAAGCCCTCAAAATTAAAAGCAAATATATTCTCCCCTTGCCCCCTGGAAAAGTAATCCCATAATATGAGATGAAAGATGTGATAACACCAAACAAAACAGCAAGGACAAGTATAATATAATTTGCGTTTAGAGAAACTAACACGAATCGCTTTTTTATTTAAATTTAAACCAATAGGGAGCAAAAACAAAAATTTCATTTCTCAAACAAAATTTTTAACTTTGTATGAAATTAAAAACAAAATTCCACTTGGCGGATGCAGATTAAAGAGAGACGACCCGAATGGTTAAGGATAAAACTTCAGGTAAATGAGTCCTTTATGAAGGTGAGAAACATCATTTCTGAATATAAACTTCACACGGTTTGTGAAGAGGCAAGATGTCCGAATATGTCGGAATGCTGGTCAAGGGGAACAGCTACTTTCATGATACTTGGAGATATCTGCACGAGAAGTTGTGGCTTTTGTGCTGTCAAGACAGGCAAACCAATTGGGCTTGACACTGACGAACCGCAAAGGGTCGCTCAAGCAGTTAAACTTATGGGAATAAAACATGCCGTGATAACATCCGTCAATAGAGACGATTTGAAAGATGGTGGTGCTGGAATTTTCGCAGAGACAATAAAAAAGATAAGAGAGCTCGTCCCAGAATGCAGGGTTGAAGTGTTAATTCCCGATTTCAAGGGAGATGAAAAAGCACTTGATATAGTAATTGAAGCAAAACCCGACATTTTGAACCATAATGTTGAAACCGTCCCACGACTCTATAAAATAGTCAGACCACAAGCAAAATACGAAAGAAGTTTAAAAGTCCTTGATTATTGTAAAAAACATGGTCTCGTCACAAAAACAGGGCTTATTCTTGGAATCGGTGAGAAAACAGAAGAAGTCGTTGATGTGATGAAGGACCTTCGCTCAATTGATGTTGACATTTTAACCCTCGGACAATACCTTCAGCCGACAAAGATACACCTACCGATTGATAGATTTGTTCCACCCGAGGAATTTGAAATGCTCAAAAAAATCGGGCTTGAAATGGGGTTCAGATATGTTGAGTCGGGTCCGCTTGTTAGAAGTTCATATCATGCGGAATCACACATCGTCTGGTAACGATGTTTGACCAGATAAAGCAACTTGGGAAGGAAACCGCAATTTACGGTTTAAGCACTATAATTGGCAGATTCTTAAACTTCATCCTTGTCCCATTTTATACCAATGTTTTAAAGCCCGACCAATATGGTATTGTCACGACAATTTACGCATATATAGCATTTCTTAACATCATTTATTCTTACGGGATGGAATCCGCTTATATGCGATATGCCTCATCACTTGAAATCGGGAGCAAGAAGGAAAATTTCAGCACCCCTTTCATTTCAATTTTTCTGACATCGCTCCTGTTTTCTTCAATAATTCACATTTTCTCCGAAAAGATAGCAAATCTTATCAATATACCCATTGATTTTTCCGTTTGCATCAGATATTCTGCTTGGATTTTATTTTTTGACGCGCTTTGCATAATACCTTTGTCTGCATTACGGCTTGAAGGCAAAGCGATGATTTTCTCAACGATAAAAATCGTAAACATAGTTGTAAATGTCACTTTAAACATAGTTTTGCTCTTAAAGTTCAAACTCGGTGTTTATGGGGTCTTCATAAGCGGGGTTGCTTCTTCTGCTTTGACATTTCTTATGGTTTTACCAATAATTTTAAAAAATCTCTCATTCTCGTTTTTGAAAAGATTATACATTGAGCTTCTTAAGTTCGGGTTGCCTTATATTCCGTCTGGGCTATCCGCCATCGTAATTCAAGTGATAGACCGCCCAATCCTAAAAGCTTTGACTGACGATGCAACAGTTGGCATCTATCAAGCAAATTATCGCCTTGGGATCTTTATGATGCTTTTCGTCTCAATGTTTGATTACGCCTGGCGACCTTTCTTTTTAAGGAATGCGAACAACCCCGACGCAAAGAAATTATTCTCAAGGGTGATGACATATTTCACGCTGGTTGGAGCATTATTATTTATTTTGGTTTCACTTCTAATTGAAGATTTCGTCAAGTTGAAAATTCTTGGCAGATATATAATACATCCCGATTATTGGTTGGGACTTGGAATAGTTCCAATCGTTTTGCTCGGATACCTGTTCAACGGAATTTATGTTAATTTGATAGTTGGAATTTACATCCAAAAAAAGACAAAATATCTACCCTACATTACAGGGATCGGAGCAATTGCAAACATACTTGGAAACTACACTTTAATTCCAATCCTTGGAATGTACGGTTCCGCCTGGGCAACATTGATAAGTTATCTCATCATGGCTATTTCTCTTTTCATAGCTGTCCAGAGGATTTATCCAATAAGGTACGAATATGAACGCATAGCAAAAATTGGGGTTGCAACCGCCCTATCTTTCACTTTGAGCTATGTCACACACTTAAAGTTGACAATTTTGATCCTCTTTTTTATCTTTCTTTTAGGTTTGAGGTTCTTTACGAAAGAGGAAATAAAAATAGTTAGGAAGATTTTTTAAAATCAAAGGCAAGGGGTTTAATGTGAAAATAATTTTTCTTATTTCTTTTCTAATTTCAGGTTGTTATTTTTTATCATCTTCATCGCCTCAGAAACAAACCCTTGAAGGTAAAATTTATACGACTGGGAACGAACCATTTGTTGAACTTGCCATTGAAAGCAGGGATGGCAAAGTTTACCTGATCTCAAAAAATTCACCCGTCTATAAAAGTTTGTGGGAAAACCAAGGTAAATATGTTGTGATTGAAATTGAGAAAAAAGAGACAAAGGGAATTGAGAAGGGAAAACTTGTGGTAAAGGGTTTCAAAATTTTAACAAAATAAACAAATGGAGGGCATCATGAAAGCAAAATTTACATTTCTTCTTTTGTTTTTCTTTAACTTCTCGCTTGCGCAAAATCTCACCAAAGATAATGGGATAAATAAAATCACTCTTGATAACCCCGCAGATGATATTGGAACCCCGATTTGTGCAACGATATTTTTAAATGACGATATAGCAAGGCAAGCGCTTGAAAATACACGGATTTACAACCCTGAACTTTATGCTTTGATGCTGAAATCATCGCTTGAAAAATCTACACCTTCAAAAACGGCAGATACGATTGGAACAAGAAGAAATTTTTATGTTTATAATCTAGAAACTAATCAATTTGATTATATCACTGCTGAATTAAGAGCGATTGGAAATTTGACACAGGTTTGGGTTGACACGACAGAGCTTAACAACGGTCATGTCACGCAAGATGAGGTGAATGCGATTTTAAATGCTCTTGAAAATCAAACCCCGCCTAACTCACGTGATCCAAATAAAGGTATAGTCGCGCTTGATCATCAATACTTTGGTAATCCGCCAAACAAGGATGGTGACGGAAAAACCGATTTTCTCATCACGGATATAAAAGACGGTTGGCAACCTGGGGGAAGTTATGTTGCGGGGTTTTTCTTCTCCTGGGATCAAACAGACAATGCCGGAAGCAACAGGAGGGATATACTTTACATTGATTCATATCCTGGAATTTATTACAACAACTCGCGCAATCCAGAAAGACCTTTAAGCACGCTCGCTCATGAATATCAACATTTGATTCACTATAATTATGACAGGGATGAAGCAACTTTTATAAATGAGGGACTTTCTGAGATTGCAGAGGTAATTTGCGGTTATCCTTTGAGAAGCCCGTCAACATATTTTAGCAATCCCGATGTCCCACTTTTTGATTGGAATAATATAAGCGGGAATGTCCTTGCTGATTACTCCAGAGCAGCTTTGTTCACGCTTTATTATACAGAACAACTTGGGGATGGCGTCCTAAAGCGTGTGGTTCAGGAACCAGCAAACGGTTCTCAAGGATTAAACAATGTCCTATTAAGCATTGGCGCTGGATATGACTTCACACAACTTTTGACAAACTGGTTTATTGCAAACTATTTAAACGACAAAACCGTTGACACTAAATACGGCTACACCTATCCAATCTCATCTAAACCGAAGGAAGCGAATTTCCACACCGACCCAAATGTCAATGTGACTAATCAAAGCGTTTGGGGATACGCCGTTGATTATATTGCATTTGCTTATGGTGAATCCCTGAAAGTGACTTTCACTACAAGCTCTTCACTTTTAAAAGTTAAAGCGATAAAGTTTGGTCAATCTGTCAAACAAGTTGTTGATGTTCCAATTGGGACGCAATTTTCGGTCCCGGAATTTGGTTCAACCGTGATGATGGTTGTCTTCATCGTCATAAATACTGGTTCAACAAGCGCGACTTACTCATATAGTTCGCAAGGGAGACAAATTGCATTTTATGTTGAAACCGCCTATGACGATGGAACACCTGATAGATTTGCTGGTCAAGCAAATTTCCTTGGATTTGGAAACAATAGAATTGGATATGGCTGGGCTGTGAAATTTATCCCCGAGGTAAGCGTGAATCAACTTATAAACGCTAAGATACTTGCAGCTTTTGCACAAGAATTTTCTGGCTCAAATATACCTTCCAATGCTCCAAAGGACTTTTATTTCCATATTTGGTCCGACAACAATGGCTTGCCCGGAAATGACATAATTACACCATTCCTATTTTCAACGAATAGACCCGGGTATGATGGGCAATTTCTCACAATTGATTTAAGCCCGTATGCTTCCCAATTGAGTAACCTTGGAACAATTTATATTGGATTTACAGAAAACGATACAATCGGAACATATGTTGGAATGGACAGCACGACGAAGACAAACTATACTTATGCATTTTTTGGACCCGACCATCCAACAAGACCAAATCAATGGGTTCCAATGGAAAACCTTCAA
>NZ_FAOO01000025.1:8820-9971 GCF_900070205.1 Candidatus Thermokryptus mobilis
GCGGTTGGAATATGATGATTAGGGCAACCTTTGCTTACACTGATACGACGAGACCAAATCTTGTCGTCGGATTTTTCCAGAACCCAATCTTCAGCGAACGACTTGATGTTTTTGTCGCAAGTCAATCAAAACTTAATAAAAATAATCTTTCAGGAACTTTAACCCAGGGTTCAAATGTCGTTAATCTGGTCTTCCAACCGGTTCCAAACTCAAACGACAAAGTTTTCGTTGACAACAACATCACACTAAGCTCAAGCGGAACAATTGAGATACGTGTAAGGGGAACGGCAAAATATGGATTCATTTACTCCGATACCGCCTATACATTTAATGTTCAATTTCTCCAATCTGTTTCGGGTGGATATATTGCCTCAACGGATGGGAAAATGGAAGTTGAATTCCCGCGTAATTCTCTTAAAGGTGATGCATACATCATTGCCTTCACTGGAAACTCTGATGTCACAAATACGGAAATTGAGAATATAAACTCAAGGTTTAGTCAAATTTACACTGTTAGCCCCGTTGGATATGAATTGACGAGTCCAGCTATTTTAAAAATTTACCTTGACCCGGTGAAGATATCATCAATTCCGATTGATGAATTGACGATCGCCTATTGGGATGGGACAAAATGGGTTGGTTTAAACTCAATTGTTTCTTCAAATGGCGAATTCATCACGACTGAAATTAGCAGGCTTGGTCATTTCATAGTGACCCGCAAGAGCGAAGTCACAATGGTTGAACTTCCAAGAGTTGAGATACCGCAAAAATTTGAACTTTATCAAAACTATCCAAACCCGTTCAATCCAGCGACGAGCATCTCATTTGACTTAGCTGAAGATGTTTTTGTGACTCTAAAAATCTATAACATACTTGGTCAAGAGATCAGAACTCTTGTGAGTGATTTTAAGCCAGCAGGTAGGTATACGATCGTTTGGGATGGTAAAGATAATAAGGGAAATGTCGTTGGATCTGGGATTTATCTTTATAAAATCACGGCTGGGAAATTCACAAAGACAATGAAAATGGTTTTAGCAAAATAAAAAATGGAGAGCAAAATGAAAATGAAAAGGTTTTTGGCGAGTTTAATTTTGATCACTTTAACTTTATCTTTCTTCATAGGCTGTAAAAAGCAAACAACAGGACCGAGC
>NZ_FAOO01000025.1:10520-26112 GCF_900070205.1 Candidatus Thermokryptus mobilis
GAAGTTCAATTAAGTGGCAGTGGGGACGAGACGATACTTAAAATCATAAATTTGATTCAGTCGGGTTGGCAATTATTCACGGCGAGAAATTATGATGGGGCTTTGGTGAAATTTGACTCTGCGGTTACGCTTGCGCGAACGAACACAATCTATGATTCACTTCAAGCAAGCGCCGAATGTGGAAGGGGCTGGACAAGAGCTTACAGACGAGAATTCTCACTTGCAAAAAATGATTTATTGAACTCGCTTGCTCATCAATCAATTTCGCAAAATGTAAAGTTGAATTCAAAAGCTGGGCTTTCACTTGTGCATCACGCTTTAAATGAATTTTCTGCAGCGATACAAAGAGCGCTTGAAGTTTTGAATGAGAATGCAAACTATGTTTTTGAATATGACAATCGCGTTTATCATAAGAGATTGCGACTTGTCCTCGCTCAATCATATTACACGCTTGGCGATTTTCAAAACGCAGCTAAACAGCTTGATATAATTGACCCAGCTGGAGCGCCTCATTCAACCGACCCAGTAGTCCTTCTTAAGCAAATACAAGATATGTGGAGCAGATTATAAAGTAATCCGCTCCCCCGACTATCAGGGGGAGCTGGATACTTTCACACCGATTGACTTTTAACCCGATTTGTTATTAAATTTTAAAAAAATTTAAAGGAGAAACAGAATGTGCCTCGGGATTCCAGGGAGAATAATTGAGATTTTTGATGAGAACGGATTAAAGATGGGGAAAGTTGACTTCGGGGGTGTTGTGAAAACAGTTTGCCTTGAATATATTCCAGACGCCCAAGTAGGTGATTATACAGTCGTGCATGTCGGATTCGGGATAAGCAAGTTAAACGAGCAAGAAGCAAAAGAGATGCTTTTTTATCTTGAAAAGATGGGATTTCTGAAAAATGAACTCGGCGATTGAAAATGAAGTTCATAGATGAATACCGAGATTCAAAACTAGTCAAAGCGTATCTTGAGAAGATATATGAGATAACAACACGCGAATGGACGATAATGGAGATATGCGGTGGGCAAACGCACACGATTATAAAATATGGAATTGATGAATTATTGCCGGATAAAATTAACATCGTTCATGGTCCGGGTTGTCCTGTATGCGTCACACCGATTGAAATAATTGATAAAGCAATTGAAATTGCTTCAACGCCTGGGGTGATATTTTGTTCATTTGGGGATATGCTCAGAGTCCCCGGGTCAAATAAAGACCTGTTCACAGTCAAGTCCGAGGGTGCAGATATTAGGATTGTTTATTCACCGCTTGATGCCGTAAAAATAGCGATGAAAAACCCCGACAAAAAAGTTATTTTCTTTGCTATCGGTTTTGAGACAACAGCACCAGCAAATGCTATGGCAGTGTGGAGAGCGAAAGAACTTGGCTTAAAAAATTTCTTCGTTCTTGTCTCCCATGTTCGTGTTCCACCAGCGATCGTAACCATACTTGAGTCACCTTGGAATATGATAAACGGCTTCATTGCTGCAGGTCATGTTTGCACTGTGATGGGATATGAGGAATATGAACCGATAGCAAAGAAATATAAAGTTCCGATTGTCGTCACGGGCTTTGAGCCGGTTGACATAGTGCAGGGAATTTTTATGCTGATTAAACAACTTGAGGAAGGACGATTTGAAGTTGAAAATCAATATACCCGTTCTGTCAGGCGTGAAGGGAACATACCAGCAAAGGAATTAATTTTTAAAGTTTTCAAAATTTCAGATATGAAATGGCGAGGGATTGGACTAATACCTGAGAGTGGTTTTAAACTTAAAGATGAATTCTCTGAATTTGACGCCGAAAAAGCGTTTGGTGGTATATCGGAGATAAAAACTGAAGAATCTTCACTTTGCATAAGTGGTTATGTTTTGCAAGGCGTGAAAAAACCGAGTGAATGTCCCGCGTTCGGGACCATATGTACACCACTTAATCCACTTGGGGCACCTATGGTTTCATCAGAAGGAGCTTGCGCAGCTTACTACAATTATGGAAGAATAAAAACTTAACATTTCCCCATTTGCTATGGCGAGCGAATTTAACTTGAATTGCCCCACTCCAATTTCAAATTACGACAAAATTTTACTCGGGCATGGAAGCGGTGGAAAATTAACATCCGAGTTGATCAAAAACATCTTCCTCCCGGCTTTTGAAAATCCATATCTCGCTGAACTCGGAGACCAAGCGGTGATAAACTTGAATGGTTTAAAAATCGCTTTTACAACGGACTCTTATGTTGTCAATCCTATTTTCTTCCCTGGTGGTGATATAGGGGAACTTGCTGTAAATGGAACTGTAAATGACCTTGCTGTTGGTGGAGCAAAACCGCTTTTCATAAGTGCCGGTTTCATACTTGAAGAGGGTTTCTCTATTTCCGACTTGTGCAAAATAGTTGAAAGTATGAAAAAAGCTTGTGCTCGCGCTGGTGTAATTTTGGTCACTGGTGATACTAAAGTTGTTGAAAAAGGTAAAGGTGATAAAATTTTCATCAATACCTCGGG
Organism: Candidatus Thermokryptus mobilis; assembly: GCF_900070205.1. Lineage (NCBI taxonomy): Bacteria > Pseudomonadati > Candidatus Kryptoniota > Candidatus Thermokryptus > Candidatus Thermokryptus mobilis. The sequence goes on from NZ_FAOO01000025.1 coordinate 13,032, forward strand.
CATTGGAATCATTGAAAAAGAAATTGAAATCTCACCAAGGAAAGTGAAACCTGGGGATAAAATTTTAATCAATGGACCGATAGGGCTCCATGGAATAGCAATACTTTCAAAACGAGAGGGGATAGAATTTGAAGTTGAAATTGAAAGTGACACCGCTCCTTTAAACTCCCTCGTTGAAGATATTTTATCTGTAAGTGAAAATATCCACTGGATGCGTGACCCGACGCGCGGAGGTGTATCAAGCGCTTTGAATGAACTGGCGCAATCAGCTAAACTTGGCGTTGAAATATGGGAATCGGAAATTCCTATACCAGAGCCAGTGAAAGCAGCTTGTGAAATGCTCGGGCTTGATCCACTTTATGTGGCAAATGAGGGGAAGTTGATCGCGGTCGTCTCAAACGAAGATGCGGAAAAAGTTCTTGAGGCAATGAGAGCTAATCCCCTTGGAAAAGAAGCGCAAATGATAGGTGAGATAACGGACGAGCACCCCAGCGTTGTCCTTATGAAAACACTTGTTGGTGGGAAAAGAGTGGTTGATATGCTCGCTGGGGAACAATTACCAAGAATTTGTTAAAATTTATCTCCTAACCTCAGATATCCTCCTCAACATTGAGACGATGAAACCGGCAAGTATAACAAGAACACCGAACCAAACGAGGTTTATAAACGGCTTAACACTCGCTTCTATGACAAGAACCTCCGTTGGCTCGTCTTTAACTTCCGAATCAATCGCTCCATCTCCAAAAGTCACAGCTATTTGACCACCTTCAACATTTAAATTGACGAATGTCAATTGCTTATCGCCAATTTTAATTGGCTCAGGCATTGGATTATTATTTCTGTAATAAATCTTAGGTATGACTTGCTCTTTTTTCCCCTTGTAGATTACCTCTATGACAGCACCAATTGCAAAATCTTGACCGCTCATCATCTTCGCCATATCATCTGGTGTCATATCAAAGCGGATGAATTTAAGCGTATACCCACCTATCGTTTTTTCTTGGTTCTTGTTGAGTATGATCAACTCCCCAGTTGAATGTGGATTGAATACGCCACTTTTCTCCAAACTCATCGGTGAAAGGTAAAGGTCATTCGTCAGCATATTCTTAATCAAAAAAGCGGGAAGTTTTGGGTTGCTAAAAATATCATAGTTTAAAAGGCTAAAAATATACGGATGTCGCATCACCCCTTGATTATACTCACTGAAATACATTTGTAAAGGCGCAACAAATGAATCGCCATCTTTTTCAACCTTTACATTATACGCAACCCTTTCTTTGTCTATCTTCTGATTTCCGATGTAGGTGAGTTTATAGCCAAAAGCGGTAACTTCCTGACCCTTCGGAAGTGAAAGAACCTGGCTTTTGTCATATTTTGTTGATGCGATGACACCAAGTAGAAAAAGTCCAACGCCGACATGTGTCAACGATGCACCTATATATTTTGGATTCCCACGGGCGATTTTATATGCAATCCTCAAATTAACGAAGAAAGCAAACGAAGAAGTAAGGATGAAAAGCGCCATTAAAATTTCCCTTACGCCAATTATGATTAAAATTGATGTAAAAATCGTTGATGCCGATGTTGGGAACATAAGCGTTTTCAAAAGCGCCTCGGGCTTTGTTTTTCTCCACCACATAACTTGGGCAAGTCCTATGAGAAGCGCCATGATTATCCCCAAAGGAAGTGTCGTTTTGTTATAATATGAAATATCAACCGCACTTGCCTTGCCCTCTAAAATCTTCGTTATGATCGGCGATGAAGTCCCAGCAATTACAAATCCAGCTATGACAACAAGCAAGACGGATGCAAGAAATAAATTATACTCACGAGAGAGGAGATCTGATTCAACTTTAACTTTGGGTATCTCCTTTCTCCTTGCAAATAAAAGCCCAAATCCAATTCCGGAAAACACGATCATAATTGATATCAAAAGTGAATAAACCCACATCCCAGGGTCAACGAATGAATGAACCGATGTATCTCCTAAAATTCCACTTCTTGTCAAGAAGGTGCTATAAAGGACAAGGATAAAGGCAAGGATTGACATTCCGAGATTCCATCTTGCAAAGGCACCCGTTCTTTTCTGAACAAGCATTGTATGAATTGTTCCAACCGCTATCAACCACGGGACAAGCGATGAATTTTCAACGGGGTCCCAGCCCCAGAAACCACCCCAGCCAAGCGTTTCATAAGCCCAGAAGCCACCTATAGCAATCCCTGCACCAAGCGACAAAGATGCAAATATAGTCCAAGGCATTGCTGGTTTAACCCAAGTCAGATATTCCCTCCTCAAAAGAGCAACAATTGCGTGTGAGTAAGGTATCGCCATTGAAGCAAAACCGATGAAAATTATCGGCGGATGAATAACCATCCAAAAGTTTTGCAAAAGTGGATTCAAACCTCGCCCCTCAGGTGGAACGAAACCCTCATGAACTTGACCAGGCCATGTCTCCCAAATATACTCAAACGGACTTTTAACTATCAATATCAACAAAAGAAAAACTTTAACAAGTGAGTAAACACTCATAACCTCAGGCTCATATCCATTCCGACGTGCATAGCTCATCAAAAACAGACCCAATATTGAAGTATAAAATGTCCAGAGCATGAAACTGCCTTCCTGACCAGCATAAAATGTGGAGATCAAAAGAGGAGTTGATAAGTCAGTTGAACTATAACTCCAAACATATGTATATTGAAATTGATGCGTTAAAATAAGATAAAGCAAAAAAGCACTCGCAAGGATAACTGTCACCGCAGAAATGTGATAACTTAATCTCGCTTTTGGAATTAAATTCCTCCTACCTTTGAAACCGAGATAATAACCTATCGTTGCAAAAAGAACCGAAACGAAAGCAATGTATATTAAAATTCTCCCTACCATATCTCCCTCTAAAATTTAATTTTGATATTTTTTAAGTGCATCAGCTGATTGATACTTTGAAGGACACTTCGTTAAAATCTCTTGGGACTCAAATTTTCCATCCTTGTAATATCCCTTTACCACAACATGTGACGCTATCTCAAAGTTATTCGGTCTTGGACCCTTGTGGACTACTTTAACTATCTCGCCATTGTCATCTTTGAGGTAAAAGACAAACTGATTCAACCTTGCGTCATAGTAACTTTCTTTATCTCTTACCCATTCGCCGACGATTTGGACCTTTTTAGCCGTCTTTTTCGCTTCCTCTATCGTCACATACTTAACATTACTTTCCATAAAAGAATAAGCTCCAAAAATTATAAAAACAGCGATCAAAACTGAGCCGACGATGATCTTAATCTTCATCTCTCACCTCCCTCTTTGTTTTCAATCTTTAAAAGTTCATCCTCTATTTTTTTCAACCTCATGTCCAATCTCAAAAGATAACCGAAAACGGATAACCAGACGATAAGCGCTATGACAAGGACAAGATAAATTGAGTTCTTTTCAAGGAATTCATACATTTTTCTCTGCCTCCATATAAATTTTATTTTCAATTTGAATTTTCAAGACCTCGGCTTTGGTGCGAATTTTAAAAACCCAAAAATAAACAAGTGTAAACCCGATAAGTGAAGCAAAGAAAAGAACTCTCATATTTGGGTCCATCTTAAAAGTCACAACTGGACCTGCTCCTTCTGGGTCACCCTTTGAACCGGGATGAAGCCCGGGCATTATTCTCGGCATTATGAAGATAAAAAATGGAACTGTGACAAAAGCGATTATTGAATAAACAGCAGAGAGAGTCGCTTTTCTCTCTTCAACATCAATTGCGGACCTTAAGACAAAATAAGCCCCGTAAATTAAAAGCAAAACAAAAATTGATGTTTCTCTTGGGTCCCAATTCCAAAACGATCCCCAATTAAACTTCGCCCAAATTGAACCAGTTACCGTCGTCACAAAACAAAACAGGAATCCAATTTCTGCCGAAGCCGATGATTTGACATCATTAACTATGTCCCTTGAATTAAGATATTTTATCCCATAGAGCATTGAAACGAAAAAAGCTATTACACTTAACCAAGCAGACGGCACATGAAGGAAAATTATCCTTGCCCTCTCACCAAGCCCAGGGATGAAACCAATTGGAATTGTAAAAGCAAGAACAGTTATCAACGCCATGTATACTCCGAGCAAAATCTTCCAGATCATTTAATCTCCGAGTTTTTTGTTAAATTATTTCAAATTTCGTGCCAGTTTCAAATCAAATTTTTTATTCAAATTTTAAACACGAAATCAAACCTTCTCTGTCCAAATTTTCAACATCTTCCTAAAAGTAAAACAAGAATGCCACAAAAATTATTCCTTCCATATATAATCAAACAAAAGATAGGACGCAGTGATAACGACAATTGAATAAGAGAGCAAAATTCTAAGATGTCCGCTTGCTTCGGCAAGCGTTGCTCCTTCAATTGAAAGTTGCGTCATATTAATCGTCGTCATAAGCAACGGCAATAAAACCGGAAAGGAAAGGACTGGATAAAGCGTTCCCTTCGTATTCGCCTTCGCTATGATAGCAGCAATTATAGTTGAAGCTGAGGCAAGCCCAACACCACCAAGGAAAAGACAAATTAAAAAGACATCAAAGCTTTTCACTTTGAAATTTTCCATCGTAAAAATATAAGTTATCACGATGAAAACATTAAGCCCTGTTATCAAAGCAAGATTAAAAAGCAATTTCCCGAAATAAACTGCGCTAGGTCTAGTTGCAAGTTGAAGAAACATAACCGTCCCTCTATCCTCTTCGCTCACGAATGTCCTTGAAAGTCCTGACATAGCAGAGAAAAAAATAACTACCCAAAGCAACCCAGAAAGTAATGTCCCTCCGAGAGATTCACCAGCGGTTGAAAACAAAATCACCGAGATCGTCACGACAACAAACATAAACAAAGCATTAAGGGCATATCTCGTCCTAAGCTCGGATTTCAAATCCTTCAAAAAAATTGCAAAGATGCTACTTAACAACTCTCTCCCTTGACTTTAATTTCAATTCATCAAGATTTATAACCTCATCACACATTTGAATTTCATCTGGTTCATTTGTAGCAACGATCAATATCCCTTTGGATTTTCGCTCTCTTGCAATTGACCAAACCATATCAACTCCTTCAGAGTCAAGATTTGTCGTGGGTTCATCAAGGATTAAAATGACTGGATCGTGAAGCAAAGCGCAAGCATATTTAAGGCGTTGCTTCATCCCGGAAGAATAGCCACGCACTAGGTCATTACGACGGTTATAAAGATTAACGCTTTTTAAAGCGGACTCTATCCTCTCTCCAAAATTTTTCAATCCCCTTATCTTCGCTAAAATCTCAAGAGTTTCATAACCCGTAAATTCATCGTAAAGTTGAAGATAAGGTGCGACAAAACCGACATATTTAAACAAATCAAGTTTATCTATCCTTTTACCGTCAATTTGATAAATGACCTCACCAGAACTTGGGCTTAAAAGACCGGCAATTATTTTAACAAGTGTTGATTTCCCAGAGCCATTTTTCCCTGTTATGACCAATGAAGAGCCAATCTCAAGTTCAAAATTTACATCTTCAAAGACCGTCAAGCGCCCAAATTTTTTCCCTACATTTTTAACCTGTAACTTAAAATCCATTTTTGGAATTATTTTCTGATTAAAACGAACTTACCAATTTTTTCTTCACCGTCGGCAACGAGAATGTAAATGTAAACTCCACTTTTAACGATCTCTCCCGAACTATTTCTACCGTTCCAGCTCACAAAGTAACTTCCAAAGTTAAATTCTGGTTTAACCTTCGCTGAATAAACAAGATCAAGCCCAGTTGTAAAAATTTTCAAGTCAATCTCATCAAATCCTGATTCAACAGGTATAAGTACCTTTTCAACTCCATCGGCATAAAACGGGTTCGGGAAAACATCTCTTTCCTTAACGAGAGAAACTTGCGAATTTAAGATATTCAAACTTCCCCAATTATCAAAATCATTGACTTTTAACTTCGCCCTCAAACCGTTTCCGAGTGGTGTATAATCGTTGCCGGAAGAGGTTGTTATATGATATTCAAACTCAAATTCATCATTTGAGCGCAAAAAAGCATACTGAAGATTCACATTAGAAATTATTGCAACAATTGTATCGTTTTTCCAGACAAACATATAATACTGGGATGAAAGCGCTCCAGATGAATTTCTAACAGTAGCTTCATTTGATGTTAAAAACACTGGCTGTGTTTCAAACCTTATTTCAGGATAATTTTCCCCTTCCTTGTAATATCTTGGATTTGCTCTTTTGCCCGTGTAATAATTCCAAAGCGAGAATTCAACAAATTCACGTCTTAAAGTTGAATTGAAATCATTCAAAGCGAGTTCCAAAGCAACAAGTGGCGGTTCATCTCTTATAATCCCCCAAGTTTTAACCATCAACCTATGCGTAAACCTTGACTGAAAAAATATCCCGAGAACCGCAAGGTCATATCCATCGTGCTGATAAATTGGCGCTCTCGTATTCTTGAAAAATCTCGGGATATACTGGTAATAATCATTCACCTCGTCAAAAAGCGCCTCCTCAAGCCAGGTTGATGTCATCTCATAAAACCATATATTATCCTCCCAAAGTCCATAGGATAAAAGCTGAACTGCGTGATTAAACTCGTGTGCAAGCGTCACTTTCAAAGCACTTATACCTTGCGTGTAAAAAGAGCTTTTTGAATAGGAATTATCTATTCTCATAAAACTCAAGTATCTTTGCGCCTTCCCCAACTTCGGCAATGGATTTAGAGGGTCAAAAACTGTCTCACCATATAAACCTTCCGGGAGATTTAAAATATAGATGTCATATTCTGGACCACCACCCGCTGACCCATCGTTAAAATTAAACTCAAAGCCAAATATTTCCACTTGAACCTTATATACAGAGTCAATATATCTTGCAACTGAATCTACATAACCTCTCCAAGAGTTTGGAATTCTATTCCCAAGCTCATCAATCAAGAACGGCTCGTTAACCCCGGTAGTATCAAAATGAATTCTGAACTTCCCACTCCTTGTCAATATGCTCGTTTGAAGCTGTGGTCTCTCAAGCGCTTTCTTTATGTTCGTTTTTTGAATCTCGTTAAATTTATCCCAATTCCGTCCAACTTCAACATAAAGACCAAATCCACACTTTCCTGTGTTAAACGGTTGAAAATTAAATGGTTTTTCAACCTCTATACCCATTCTATCGCAGAGAGTTAGATAAACTTGTTCAGCTTTTTCTTGTCCATAAATATGCCCGATTAAAAAAATTAACAAAAGTAAAAGCCACATTTTAAAATTGACCTTTATTGTTGATAATAAATTTAACGCTTCCACTCGCGCTGTTTATCAAAAACAGATCAAGAAACCCATCAAAATCTAAATCAACAACACCAAGATAATTGAACTTTCCTTTAAAACCTCCAGCGTTGAACTTCTCAAATTTTTCATCTTTATTAATGTAAATATAAACACTCCCTCTCATTCTGTCAAAAAGAGCGAAATCCTTCTTAAAATCACCGTTTAAATCGGCAATTTTTAACATTTTTGCGCTTGAAAGATAAACATGGGTATCAATCCTAACCCTTTTGCGAAATTTTCCAGAACCATCATTGATAAAAAGATTTATCTCTCCATCAGAAGCTCTTGACACAGAATAATCATAATATGCGAGGATGTCGTTGAAACCATCGCCATTAAAATCACTGATAAAGATAAAAACACGCTTTATCATCCTGTTTAAATTAGTTGAGAAATTACGAACATACTTTCCTTCGCCCGACCTTAAAAAAACGCTCATTTTTATGTTGCTTGTATCCTTTGCAACCACAACAAGGTCAAAATATCCATCATTGTTTAAATCCGCAACCGCCGATGCCATGACTTTCACACTGTCAAGTTCCTTTATAGTGAATTCATCAAAGCTTGATATATCGTTTATCTTCATAATCAAAAGGTTTGAATCGGAAACGGTGAGGAAAGTGAAGATTGATGAATCCGCAGAGACCCCGACGAATACAGGCATCGGCTTGTCAAAATTATATCTGAAAATCTCAGATAACTTTTTTTTATCATTCAACCTAAAAAGCGAAACATCGCCAGTTGAGTAATTCGCGCAGAAAAAATAGTTATAATCAGCAAAGGACAAAAATTTCATATCAGTAAAGAACTTGCCGATATTCTCAGACGAAAAATTAAAACCGTCTTCTTTCCTAAATGCGAAAAGAAATGTTTCCCCATCGCCAATTAAAGTTAAATCACTTACCCCATTTCTGTCAAGGTCAGAAACAACGCAATCAGCAAAATTTAAACCTACTACAAGTGAAAAATCATCGGTAAAGGTGAATTTATCAGCGTGATAAAAAACAAGCAGTTTATTTTCGCTTGAATCAAGCATTACAATTTCATCCCTCCCATCAATGTCAAAATCACAACATTCAACCTGAGAGACATTTTGACCTGAAAATTCATATCTTTCAAAAGATGATATACGGTTGATAAATACGAATAATTTCTCACCATTTCCAATGATGACATCTTTAAGTGAGTCACCGTTTATATCGCCGACCGTAATCATTGACGGTTTAGGAATCTTAAACTGAAAGCGAGAGGTTATGCCTGATTGCGTTGTTATGTAAATTTGAACCTCGTTCAAATAGAAAAAAGCAATCGCGTAATCAAAAAAACCATCGTTATTAATATCGGCGACAGCAAAATCAGTTGGTTCTTCTGGAAGTTGAAACGAATACATACGACCGAATTTCCCATCTCCCCTTCCATAGGAAATAATAAGCGAATTGTTCAGCCAATCAATCCCAGCGATATCGGGGACGCCATCGTAATTCAAATCAATTAACTTAATTTTTCGCAGGGGAATTTTAGGGAAAAAGTTAACAGGACTTGAAAAATCGTCTTTCTGTATCTGATAATTGACCGATATCCCAAGCATTAGTTTCCCAGTTGCTACAATATCTTTAAACCCATTCAAATCAATGTCTGAAATCTCAATAATTTCAGGATTTACGCTTGTTGTAACAGATGAAAATCTTTTAAAACCAATTGTATCACCCTTGAAAATTTCAATGATTGAGTTTGACTTATAGACCGTTAAAATTTCACCCCATCCATCGCCATCCAAGTCCTCAACTTTTAAGTCAGTTGCTTTATCTTTGAGTTGAAAGTTGGTATAAAAGTTAAGCGAGCCGTTGTCATTCTTAAAACAGGTTATAGATTTACCCGAAATAACACCGATGTCAGGCATAGCATCTCCGTCAATGTCCCCAATTGAAAATCTTGATACACCCCCAGAAAGTTGAAATTCTTTTAAATAAAAAGCAGGGAAAATTCTATTTTGAGCCGTGAGAAATTCAAAATAAAAAGCAAAGAGGATGAAGAATAATCTATTGAGTTGGACTTCGCTCTTTATTAACATTTTTCAATTCTTCCTTATGCTTCAATCTTTGTTGTCTTCTTATCAACGCTTCTTCGTATCTTCTTTTTTCCTCATCGGTCTGCGGGATTATTGGGGGCACTGGAACAGGTTTACCATTTTCATCAATGGCTACAAAAGTAAGATAAGCTGAATTTGCATGTCTTATCTCGCCTGTCAATGGATTCATCGCAAAAACTTTAACACCCACCTCCATTGATGTTCTGAAAACACGATTTACCGATGCCTTCAAAATCACGACCTCGCCGATTTTTATCGGGCAGAGAAAATTCAATTCATCAATGCTTGCGGTCACGACGACTTTACCAGCGTGTTTCATCGCTGACATCGCTGCACAGATGTCAATCCAGTGCATCAATCTCCCACCAAGCAAAAAACCCAATGGATTGGCGTCGCTTGGAAGTATAAGCTCTGTCATCTCAACTTGGGAGTCCTTGACATATTTGGCTTTATCAGCTCTATCTGCTTGTTCGCATCTCTCTGCCGACATTTAATTGCGCCTCCCGTTTTATTTTCCTAACCATATCAAGCAAATCACTATTTGGGAATTTCCTTTCAAATTCATCAGCAACCTTTATCGCTTCATTATAATTTTCCCTCTTGAAAAGACATTCAATTTTGCCAGCATACGCTTTATCAAGATAATCCGAGTCAGGGTATCGTTCAATTATTGAGTCAAAATAAATCATCGCTGCTTTATAAAACTCCCTACGCATATAGAAAAGCCCCGTCTCATAATCTTTCTTTGCTAACTTATTTATAAGCTCGTGGATTTTCCTCTCGGCATCCTGAACAAACTCATTTGTGGGATGATACTCAATGAAACCTTGTAGTGCATCAATGGCTTTATAAGTATAGGTTTGATCAAGTTGTGATTTAGGGGAGAGATTATAATAACACAAACCAAGTTTATATCTTGACAGTGGAACGAATTCACTCGTCGGATAATTATGTATCAGGTTCTCATATTCTGATGAAGCAAGTAAATACTCACCACGATTGAAATAGCACTCCGCAAGGTAAAATTGGGCATCATCTGCAACAGTGCTACCCGGATATTGGATCAAGATATACTTAAAATCCTCAATCGCATCAAGATATTTCTTCTTATCAAATTTCTCCTTTCCGATCTCAAATCTATCCTCCGCGGATAAATTTGCGACCTCTTTAGATGAAGAACATCCCAGCAAAAGTAACAACGGAAGAAACAAAATTAAGAATTTTCTCATTTCAGCAATTTTCATTTTCTTATCACAAAAAGAAGATAAACCGCGATTCCGATTGAAGAGGCAATTAACAGTCCCTCAATTAATCTTTTCAAATCAGATTTGTTTTCAACAATCTCTCCCTGTGTGAATTTAAAATGTTCGTCTTCAACTTTGTCAATTTCGGTATAAGTTATGTAATCTGAAAAACTTCGCTTAAAAATATCGCTTGTTAATAACCTGCCGTGATTAATCAAAGTGCACAGTAGATTTATTTCAATATCCCTTCTCCATTTTGTGCTTTTCAAGAAGCCCCCGCTCTCACGCTTGTAAGAAATTCTATTTTTAAATCCATCAATTCTTACAATGTCAGTTTTATTCGTGTCGTTGAGAAAAATGGTAAATTTTTTTGAAAATGCGTTCAAAATTCTATTTTCAACAAGCTTATCGGTTAAATTTGATTGAATTCCTATACTTTCGGTGTTCATCTTTTCTGAAATTTCATCAACGATTGAGTTGAGCAAGCTATCAATTATTTCAAAATTCGTCAATTTTTGAGATAGAGAAATACACGACAGCAAAACGATCAGGGTGAAAGCTTTGCAGAGCAAATCAGCCATAAATTCCGCGTATTTTCAAAGTTTTTGCAACTTTATCCACAGCCAAGATGTAAGCTCCGAGTCGCAAAGATACACCATATTTTTTAGCCGTATCGTAAACATTTTCAAAAGCGGAAATCATTATCCTTTCTAAGCGTTCGTTGACCATTTCCGCTGTCCAATAATATCCCATTCTATCCTGCACCCACTCAAAGTATGAGGCGGTCACTCCGCCAGCATTTGCAACTATATCCGGGACAACGAGTATTCCCTTCTCTTCAAGAATCGGATCAGCGCTTGCCGTTGTTGGTCCGTTGGCACCTTCAACTATTAATTTCGCTTTTATATTTGGAGCATTATTTTTTGTTATTTGATCCTCGCGCGCAGCTGGAATCAAAACATCACATTCAAGTTCAAGAAGTTCCTTGTTGGTGATTTTTTCACCGCCATCAAAGCCCTCAAGCGTTCTCTCGGGATTTTTCTGAACATATTGGATTGCCTTTTCAATGTCAATGCCTTTCTTATTGTAATATCCCCCGGTTATATCACTTATAGCGATGATTTTCAATCCTCTCTCAGCCAAAAGCTTAGCCGAAACAGAGCCGACATTCCCGAAACCTTGAACTACAGCGGTTGATTTCTTCGGTTTCAGTTTAAGCTTTTCCATAGCAGCAAGTGTCACAATCATAACTCCACGTCCTGTTGCTTCACGCCTTCCTGGGGAGCCACCAAGTATCAACGGTTTCCCGGTTACAACTGCTCTTTCAGTTCTGCGAACATGCATACTGTAGGTGTCCATAATCCAAGCCATTATTTGCTCATCGGTATTAAGGTCTGGGGCGGGTATATCTTTATCAGGTCCAATTATATCAAGAAGATTTGCGGTATATCTCCTTGTGATTTTTTCAAGTTCAACTTTTGTTAACTTTCTTGGGTCACACTTAACAGCACCTTTTGCCCCGCCAAATGGAATATCCATAACCGCGCATTTCCAAGTCATCCAAGCTGCAAGTGCCTTAACCTCGTCAAGTGTAACATCTGGAGCATATCTTATTCCACCTTTTGCTGGTCCAAGAGCATAGCTGTGAATTACACGATAACCCTCAAATACTTTAATCTTACCATCATCCATTTGAATTGGAATTGAAACGATAACTTGAAGCGCAGGTGTCTTAAGAAAATCATAAACGCCTTGTTCAAGCTGAAGAATTTCAGCTGCTTTGTCAAATCTTTTCATCATTGACTCAAATGGATTCTCCTTGTCAGGGATAGGTGCTGGTTCTTGATAAGCCATGTAATTAGATCAATTTGTTTTTAACTTATCTCATAAGACCAAAAGTATTTTATGCCTTTCTCCTTTAGATACTCCTCTATTTCTGGGCGATAATCATAAGCGACAAAAACAAGGAACACATTTGGATTGCCCTCGCTTTTCTTAACTTTATCAGCAAGCTTTATGAACTCATTTATTTCTTTCTTTGAAGCCCTTGTTTTTATCTCCCCAAGGATTAGAATTTTCTCTCCGTCTTTTCTGCCCCACCCATAAATGTTAAGCTGATTGTACTCATCGCCTATCTTATAATACCTTCGTATCAAATTACCCTCAACCGTTATACCCTCCCTTTTCAGAAGCTCTGGCAAAGCTTTGAGCGATTTATCCTCTATCGTAAATCCAATTGAACTGAAAATCCACTCAATTCTTTCCTCTGTTGTTTTCATTCTTCCGAGCAATTTAGCAAGCGAATCCTCAAGCTGCATTTGTGCATCAATAAGTTTGGACATCTTCTCAGCCATATCTCTTTGCGCCTCCGCAAGTTGATTCAAACGCTCGGTTAACTCATCAACCCTTAAAGCAAGCTGA
>NZ_FAOO01000026.1 GCF_900070205.1 Candidatus Thermokryptus mobilis
AACGGAGTTCTTTATTTTGATTTTGGGAGCGGATATGGTTTTGAATTTGGGGATTTAAATTGTGTTTTTAGTTTTTCATTGAATGGAAAGCCAAGGGAAGGTTCTTTGAGTTTAAGGGTTAGGTTATATGATGAGGGATTAAATTTGTTTGAGAGGGTTTATAAGATAAGTTTTGTTGAAATTCCTGTTGAATATCGTTTATATCAGAATTATCCAAATCCTTTTAATCCTGTGACGGTGATTGAGTTTGATATACCAGAGAGGGTAGGGGTTGAGATAGTTGTATATGATGTTTTGGGTCGTGAGGTTAAGAGGGTTGTAGATGGTGAGTTTGAGCCTGGTAGATATAGAGTTAGTTTAGATGGTGATGGTTTATCAAGTGGTGTTTATTTTTATGTGATGAGGGCAGGTAAATTCGTTGATGTGAAAAAAATGGTGCTGGTGAGATAGAGAAGGGGAGTTAAAAATATCAAGCACTTTTAAGTAGAAAATCATTAAGTAATGGGGTGAACCTTAAGGAAAAAATTTTTAAAGTGGGGGGTGTTTTTTGAAAAAGGGTGGATAATTTTGTAAATTTTTTAAGCAAAAATATAAAAGTTTGAAAAGAAATGTCAACAACGGCTAAGGTTATCGCTGGTGTTTCATTTGTTTTGATAGTTGTCCTTATCTCAGCAATAGTTTTATCCTACGGTCTTATCAATAAGACATTACCTTCGCTTGAAGGTGAAGTTCGGACGCAATTTTTAATTGACACGGTTCAAATCTATAGGGATGAAAACGGCATTCCTCACATTTTTGCTAAAAATGAGCATGACCTTTACTTTGCTCTTGGTTATGTCACCGCTCAGGATCGGCTTTGGCAAATGGACCTTTTAAGAAGGATAGCAAGCGGTAGATTGTCTGAAATTTTTGGGGTTCAGACGCTTGAGATTGATAAACTTTTCAGAACGCTTGGGCTTTTAAAAACAGCTCAATCAACGCAAAAAAATCTCAGCGGAAAATCAATTGAAATTTTAAAATCATATTCTGATGGCGTTAACTTTTTCATCGGAACGCATAAAGACAAGCTTCCAATTGAGTTTAAACTTTTGAATTACGAGCCAGATGAATGGACAATTGTGGATTGTCTTCTCATAACGAGATTAATTGCTTGGCAACTTAATTTTTCTTGGTGGGCAGAACCAGTTTTCTCCGAGATTTTATCAAGGGTTGGGGTTGAAAAATTCAAAAGTATAATTCCCGAATATCCTGATGATGCGCCAGTTATAATTAAAAAATTTTTACCACCAACGGGAAAATTCGTTGATGCGAATGTAAAGTTTAGAGAGATGTTCGGTATGGTTGCGGATGGTTTAGGAAGTAATTCCTGGGTTGTTTCCGGGGAAAAATCGGAAACAGGGAAACCACTTCTTGCAAATGACCCTCACTTGCCGTTTTCTCTGCCTTCAATATGGTATCAAGTACATTTAAATGATGGAGAGTTTGATATAGCTGGCGTTTCAATACCGGGGACACCGGGAATTGTCATCGGAAGAAATAACTACATCGCTTGGGGACTTACAAATGTTATGCTTGATGATACTGATTTTTACATTGAAACCATTGACTCAACCGGGACAAAGTATCTTTACAATGGAAATTGGTTTGAACTTGATGTTAGAGAGGAGGTTGTAAAAGTCAAAGGCAAGGGAGAGTATAGGTTTAAGGTATTATCAACGCATCGCGGACCGATAATAAGCGATGTTTATGAATTTAGCTTTTCAGAATATATCCCAAAAGCTGATGCTAAATTTATCGCTTCACAAGCTGTTTCAATGCGGTGGACAGGAAATATGATTTCCGACGAGGTGTTCGCTTTTTACAAAATCAATCATGCAAGGAACTGGAGCGATTTTAAAACCGGTTTGAAGTTTTTTGCCGTTCCAGCACAAAACTTTATCTATGCGGACATTTATGGTAACATCGGTTATTACTGCGCAGGCAAAATCCCAATAAGGGAAAATTTAAATCCAATAATTTTAAATCCCGGAGATACAGATAATTTTGATTGGGTTGGGTTTATTCCTTTTAATGAACAGCCGAGTGTTTTTAATCCATCTGAAAAATTTATCGCCACAGCAAATAACAAAATTGTTGGTGGAAATTATCCTTACTACATCAGTTATCTGTGGGAGCCGGAATCAAGAGCTATGAGGATAAGTGAGATTTTAACATCAAAAGAAAAGTTCAGCGTTGACGATTTCAAGAAATTGCAACTTGATTATTTTTCACACTATGCAAAAGAGATGACACAATATATCATAAACGCTTTTAATGGAGTTGAAGTTAAAGATGCTTTTGTAGCTAATGGAATTAATTATTTAAAAGAGTGGAATTTTAACTTTGGGAGGGATGATATTGCAACAAGTATATTTAACTCTTTTTTGATCCATATGATGAGAAATACATTTGAGGATGAACTTGGTGAGGAACTTTACAAAAGATTTGTGTTTTATTCGGGGATTCCAGTTAGGATTTTGAAGCAACTTATTGTCAACAATGATTCGCTTTGGTTTGACGATGTTAAGACCACCATCGTTGAAAGTAGAGATGAGATTATAAGGAAAAGTTTTGCTGATGGGATAGATTATTTGAGGAATTTGCTCGGTGATGATATGAATGAATGGCGTTGGGGAAAGATTCATCAACTTAAGCTTGTACATCCTCTCGGCTTAAAAAGCCCATTTGATAAAGTTTTCAACCTTGGTCCATTTGAAGTCGGTGGTGCCGGGACCACTGTAAATAACGCTGGTTTCAGCCTGCTTAAACCATTTGATTGTGTATTAGGTCCATCAATGAGGCAAATTGTTGATTTTTCTGAAAATTTATTATATTCAATCATACCAGCGGGTCCATCTGGGCAGATAATGAGTAAGTTTTATGATAGCCAAACAAAAATTTATTTAAACGGCGGTTATTTGAAAATTTATTTTGAAGTGGAAAAGTTCAGGAATGAAAAAACAAAAATTTTATACCTTTTACCTGAGGGATGAAATTCAAAGCGAAAAAAATAATTTTGCTTTTTTCGGTCGTTTTTACGTTGGCGATTTTAGTCGTGGTTATATTGAAATTTTCTGCCTCCGATTATAAATTTTCAAATGATGAAGAGGAAATTTCAGTTCAAGATCCGTCTTATCAAATTGATGTTCAGAATGGTTGTGGTGTTGAAGATGTTGCTTTTCAGATAACGCAGTATTTAAGGGCGAAGGGTTTTGATGTGATTGACTACGGAAATTATGGGACGACGGTGAAGGAAAGTTTTATAATTGACCATGTCGGTAAGCCCGATACAGCGCGTTTGATAGCAAAAGTGCTTGGAATTGATGAAAGAAAAATTATCAGGTCAAAATCAAAATACTACAATGAGTTTACGGTTGTAATCGGCATGGATTACATTATGTTGAAACCATTTAAAAACAAAAGCGAGGGCGCTTTTTGAGACCGAAAACGCTGGCTAAAAGAATAGCACAACTTGCTCTTCAAAAGAAGGCGGAGGATATAGTTATAATGGATGTACGCAAACTTACATCTGTAACTGATTTTTTCGTGATATGTTCGGCTGATTCTTCGGTTCAACTTAAAGCAATTGTTGATCATATCGTTGAGGAACTTGAAAAGAAAGGAGTAAAGGCATGGCATGTTGAGGGTTATTCAAATTTGACATGGGTTTTGATTGACTATGTTGATGTTGTCGTTCATGCTTTTTTGAAGCCAGCGAGGGAATTTTATGGACTTGAAAGATTTTGGGGCGATGCAAAGTTTGAATATGTTACGGATGATTCGTTGAAAACCAAAAAGAAAACAAATAAAGGCGAAACCGATAAAGATGCTCCCATCAGCGAAGGAATATCTGAAAGCGAAAATTGAAAATGCCTTAAGTAAAATTGGCATTGATGTTAATGGAACGCAACTAACTCTTGAAAGACCTAAGCTTGAACAGTATGGGGACTTTGCTACAAATATAGCGATGTTGATTGCGAAAAAGTTGGGTAAAAACCCAAGGGAAATTGCGAAAGATATTGTTGCAAATCTTGAGATTGAGCCCGAGTTTATTGAAAAAGTTGAAATCGCTGGTCCTGGGTTTATAAACTTCAAACTTTCTCCATCGTTTTACATTGAACGGATTAAGGAAATTTTAAATCAAGGGGAAAATTTCGGAAGGCTTAAAATTGGTGAGGGGAAGAGAGCAAATGTTGAGTTTGTAAGTGCAAATCCAACTGGTCCTCTAACAGTTGGGCATGGGAGAAATGCTGTTTTGGGTGATACGATAGCTAATATTCTTGAGTGGGTTGGGTATGAGGTGATCCGCGAGTATTATTTCAACAACGCTGGAAGGCAGATGAGGATACTTGCTGATTCGGTGCGATTGCGTTATCTTGAACTGCTGGGCGAAAAAATTGATTATCCGCAAGATTATTACCAGGGCGATTACATCAAAGATATAGCGAAGATGTTAATTGATGAGTATGGTGATAAGCTTAAAGATGGGGCGGACCTGAAAATCTTCAAAGAGAAGGCCGAGAAAGTAATTTTTGACGATATTAAAAAGACATTGAAACGACTTGGGATTGAATTTGATGTTTATTATAACGAGGACTGGCTTTATGAGAAAAAGATTTGGGAAGTTGTTGACGAGCTTGGAAAAAGGGGTTATATATATGAGAAAGATGGAGCGGTATGGTTTAAAGCGACAACGGCTGGGGGGGATCAAGATAAGGTCTTAGTGAAAAGCACAGGAGAACCAACTTATAGATTACCTGATATAGCATATCACATTGAAAAGTTTAAAAGGGGCTTTGATTTAATTGTTGATATATTTGGCGCCGACCATATAGCTGAATATCCAGATGTTTTAAGGGCGCTTGAAGTTCTTGGGTATGATATTTCAAAAGTTAAGGTTTTGATCTATCAGTTTGTCACAATAGTGAGAGATGGTGAAGTTGTTAAGATGTCCACAAGAAGGGCAAACTATATAACGCTTGACGAGTTAATTGATGAGGTTGGTCCTGATGTAGTTAGATTTTTCTTTCTCAATAGAAGTCGCGATGCTCACCTTAATTTTGATCTTAACCTTGCAAAGAAGCAGTCAGAGGAAAATCCCGTTTATTATCTTCAATATGCTCATGCAAGAATTGCGAGTATTTTGAGATTTGCAAGTGAAATGGGGGTTGAGATTGGGGATATTGATAAAGTAGATTTCAAACTCATAAAGGAGGAAGAGGAGGTTAAGTTAGCAAAATTACTGAGTGAATTTCCGGATGTCGTAGGGTCAGCTTACTATTCGTTTGAGCCGTTGAAGTTGATAAATTATTTAAATGAGGTTGCTGAGACATTTCATTATTTTTATCACAAGCACAGAGTTGTTGGGTCTGACCTTGATTTGACAAGGGCGCGACTTGCTCTTTGCCTTGCTACGAAGATTGTGCTTGCAAATGGATTTAAAATCCTTGGGATAAGCGCTCCGGAGAGGATGTGAACGAATTTTGAAAATGGATTTAAAAATTCGCTGTTTTAACTTGACTTTTGAAATAAAATTGTTTATTATAGAAACGAATAAAAAACCAAACAGGAGGAATCGTCATGTGGCGTAAGTTAACAATTTTAACACTTCTTATTTCTCTCATCCTATTTTATCAATCTTTCGCTGATGTCTATCCGAGCAATGTTAGGATTACTCAGCCGTATAGCGATGAGCCATTTGATGGGAAGTTTGATGATTATACGGGCGCTAAGATATGGTTTACGCTGAATGATTCTGCCACGAGAGTGGTTGTTAAAGTTTATCACGATGTAAACCCAGCTCATGTAAAGACATTTGAACTTTACAATTTAACGATGGGCGAGCATTGGGTTTATTGGGATGGAACGCTTGATGATGGAAGTTTAGCTCCTGCGGGGAATTGGGTTGTTGAGATAACCGCAGAGCAAGCAGGCGGGTATAGCGCTTGGACGATGTATTATGATGACGATACCGGAGCAAAAGGCTTAAACATTTACACGCGTGGCGTGGATATTAATAAAGATCCAAAAAGCAAAGATTTTGGATTTATTTATGCGGGAAATTCCGGAGGACCAATTGGTAATGGTATAATAAGATATAGAGCAGATGGACAACCAGCTGGAGATGAAGGCAAGCCATTAATATTGTCAACTAAAGATGTTCTTGGAGCGAATAATGTATTTCACACAACAATTGACTATCTTGGAAGAGTTTATGTATCAAGGACAGCAGCAGGTGATGGGGTTTATAGGTATGATCCAAGGGATGGCTCATTAAAGAAGGTTGTAAGTTTTTCTGGGCGACCGAAAGGTTTAGCTGTAAGCGGAACAGGAAGTGATTTTAAACTTTACATAGCTAATGGAGATAGATATAACATCCTTGTTGCAAGATTGGGAACGGATGACACTTTAACAGTTCCACTTGATACAATTGCTGTTTTTTTGCCTGATAGCTTGTATGTGAATGATTTAGTTGTTATAAATGATTCTGTTATGTATGTGAATCTCAAAAAGGGAACTGGAACTTTTGGTGCTAATCCAAGCTGGACGGAAAAATATATCATCTATGGAAAAACTCGGGTGACAAGGGCTGATACAGTATGGTCTATCTACTGGGGATCTGCAGCAAATATAGCAGGAATAGCCTATTACAACGATCAGTTGTTTATTTCGGTTAGAGAAAGCCCGGCTGGAAGCATCAATGGTGTTTGGAGAGTTTGGGATTTGAATGCAACGACACCCAGCTATGAGCGAATCTTTAATCCACCATTAGGTACTATCAGCTCAGCTGCCGATTTAACTGTTGATATTGTCGGCAATATCATCTTCTTTGAAAATACCAATGAGCATATATACTTTATCGCCCCACCAAATGGACCAAACTCTTTTACTCTTGTGGCTCCCGACACTATAAATATCACAGCGCCAGGAAAAGCCGTCAAATTAGTTTCAATAGCTGAAGCAAGAAAAGATGAAGATAATGACTATATCCCCGACTATAAAGCCACAGGCGATACCCTGATGGTCGTCGGAACAGTGTTTAGCCCAAATTATACACTGCCCACCAATACATCTTATTATATCTATGATAATACTGGTGCAATCAATGTTTTTAAATCAGGCGTTGCTTTAAACTTTAATCCGGGTGACCGTTTGCTTGTCATAGGTAAAATTGACCAATTCAGAGGTTTAACTGAAATAATTCCTCTGACAGCTGATTCAACGACTATAAGAGTTGTTGCTACTGGTTATCCCTTGCCAACACCGAGAAGGTTAACGGTTTCTGAATTTCTGAGCAATTTTGAACAGTATGAGGCACAATTAATCCAGCTTGATTCGCTCTGGAAAGCGTCAACTTCTGTAGCTTGGCCGGCTTCTGGTTCAGATGCAAATATGACTTTTGTCTCTTTTGCAAAAACTGAAACATTGACTGTTAGAATTGATAGAGATACAGACATTGATGGACAACCAGAACCGCAATATCCAGTTACTGTGATCGGGATAGCATCTCAATATACCACTGGATCAGCTGTTGTTACAGGTGGATATCAAATTTTGCCGAGATATTATGCCACCGACTTTAGAACAATAAATCTTCCACCAGCGCCTCCTATACTTGCACTCCCAGCTAACTATGCTTCGTTACATATACTTTCAACTGATACTGTTGAATTTGTTTGGTATAAAGCGCTTGATGGCAATGTCCCACCTGATACAATCACATATTATTTACGACTTGCTAAGGATTCGGCGATGACACAAGTTGTTAGGGTTGATACCCTTATTGCTGACACAGTTAAAGCGATAAAAGGCGCTGACTTATTCCCATTGTTCACGCCTGGGGATACAACGCTTGTTTTGTGGTGGAGAGTTGATGCAACTGATAAAAAATCCCCAGCGGTTAAGTCAGCGATTTGGAAACTTAACTTAACTAAACCTACAAAAGTTGAAATTGCTGAAGATGGTATTCCTACCGACTATTACCTGAGCCAGAATTATCCGAATCCATTCAACCCTGTGACGACGATTAAATTTGGTTTGCCAGAGGATGCTCAAGTTGAACTTTCAGTTTATAATATCCTTGGTCAGAAAGTGGCAACACTTGTTAATGAATACAGAAGAGCCGGGCATTATGTAGTCCAATTTGACGGTAGCAATTATGCCTCTGGTACTTACTTCTATGTTTTAAGAGCTGGTAATAAAGTTCTAAAGAACAAGATGCTTTTAATCAAGTGATTTTCCCATAGTCCCCCTACACATAGTCCCAATCCATTGCCCTCCCCTGAAACGGGGAGGGTTTTTTATTTATGAAGCAAAATTTTCTCAATTTTCCCGCTTTTGTCTCAAATTTTCCCAAATCTAATAAACAAATTTGATGAAAAAGCATTGACTTTCAATGTGTCTTTCTTGGCATAGGTTTTGAAATCTATATTTTTGAACATAGATTTTTTGAATTTAAAAATGTAGAATTGTGAAGCCAATAAATAAAAAAGAGCCGATATTTCCGATAGGTATTGTTGCCCAGAGATTAGGAATCTCTGAAAGTACGATAAGAATGTATGAGCGAGAAGGTTTGATAATACCTTACAAGAAAGAGAGCGGGCATAGGTTATTTAGCGAGCGTGATATGGAAAGGATTGAGTGCATAAAAAAGACGATAGCGGAGAAGAAAATTAGTATTGCTGGGATAAGAAGATTATTGGCTTTGATACCTTGCTGGGAAATTAAAAATTGTCCAATTGAGATCCGAAATGAATGTCCTGCTTATGTTGATTATGAAAAGCCGTGTTGGCTCCATAAGGTAAATTTAAAAGGCGATTGCGCAACCAATGAATGTCGCGAGTGTGAGGTTTATAATTCAATTAAAAGCTGTGACGAATTAAAAGAACTTTTAAAAAAGTATCTTGTTAGTTCTCAAGTTTAAAATAAAAATTAGAGAGGGCAAATGGAAAATAACAAACTTTCAATGGTTGTCTTCAGCGGGGATATGGATAAGTTAATGGCAGCGTTTATCATAGCAACTGGTGCAGCTGCTTCGGGAATGGAGGTAACTATGTTTTTTACATTCTGGGGCTTGCAAGCGATTAAAAAGAATGAAAAGACAGGGAGAAGTTTCTTTGGACGGCTACTTGGTTTTATGCTGAAGGATATTAACGGTGTTGGTCCAAGTAAAATGAATTTCGGTGGGATTGGGCGTTGGATGTTTAAGAAGATGATGAAAGCAAAAAATGTAGCACTTCTGAATCAGTTAAGAGAAATGGCTGTTCAACTTGGCGTTAAGCTTGTTCCCTGTCAAATGAGCATGGAAGTTATGGAAATATCCACAGAGAATTTAATATCAGGTGTTTCCGCTCCCGTGGGTGTTGCAAGTTTTCTTGAAGAAGCCAGGAATTCAAAAATTACACTTTTCATTTAAAAACAAAAAAGTTAAATGTAAAGATGAACGAGCAAATAAAAGTAGACCTAAAGCTTGATCTAAAAGGATTGCTCTGCCCATTACCAATAGTCAAGTTATCACAAGCTATAAAAGATTTGCCAATTGGTGCTGTTATTGAAGGGGTAGCAACTGACCCAGGTGTTATGGCTGATGTTCCAGCATGGGTTAAATCAACTGGGCAAGAACTCATTTCAATTGAACAACAAGGGAAGGAATACAGATTTTTGATTAAAAAAGTAAAGTGAGGATAATATGCTGAGTTTTTCAAAGACAATTGCTTTGATTTCTCTTTTATTCTTTTTCGCTGGGATTTTGTATCATTACTTTGTGACGCGAAGATTAAAGCTTCCACCTGATTTCGCACGTCCAAAAGGTTCGTGGAAAGTTGGAGTTCTTTATTCTTTTACTTTTGGTATGATGCCTTGGGCAAAGGAGAGCACTAGAAAACATTGGCTTGCTTATTTGCGTGGCGTTGCTTTTCATATCGGGATATTTACAGGATTGTTCACTCTCGCTCTGAGTTTTTTCATTAATCAATTCAATGAAACAGTGAATTTAATTTTTGCGTTGATTGTTGGATTTGGCGCTTTAATGGGGTTTGCTGGCATCGTTATGAGAATTGTTGAGAGAAATTTGAGAGAAATAAGCACGCTTGATGATTTTATTTCTGTAGCTCTTGTTTCCATTTCTCTTGCTTTTATAGCGCTTGCTTTAATTGAGCCAGCTTTTAAGATACCGATGTATTTGGTATCGGCGATTATGTTGTTTTACGCACCGCTTGGGAAAGTTAGACATTGTCTTTATTTCTTCTTCTCAAGATTTTTCTTTGGTCTTCATCTTGGTAAAAGAGGAATTGTTCACAGATTTACGGAGGTAAGCTATGGCAAATAATGGGACGCTTCAAAAAGCACTTGAAACACTTGAAAAGCAATTAAATCAGCCATTAAAAACAGCTCTTGAAGTTTGCGCACGATGTGGAATTTGTGCTGAATCTTGTCATTATTATGTTTCTGAGCCGAAGATTGAGCATGTCCCGGCATATAGAGCTGAACAATTGAGAAAAATTTACAGGAGGAAAAATAATTTCTTAGGCAAGATTTTCCCTCGTCTGGTTAATGCTATTGACCTTGATGAAAAAACTTTTGATAAACTCGTTGAGATGGCTTTCTCTGAGTGTACGCTCTGCCGAAGGTGCACATTCAATTGCCCCCTTGGTGTTGACACTCCTCTCGTTATGAGAACAATAAGGGCTATGGCTACAGCTACAGGAAAAGCTCCCGAGATATTAGTTATGCTTGCAGATGCAGCGATTGCAAAGGGTGAAAATCCCGAAATTTTTAAAGAACTATTTCTCCAACAAATTTCTGAGCTTGAAAGAGAACTTCAGGAAATTACGGGAGACCAAAATGCCAAAATTCCAGTTGAGAAAGAAGGTGCAAGGATTTTGTATGTGGCTCTTGCTGGTGCTCATACAATTTTGCCACCAGCTATAATTTTCAACGAGGTTAAAGAGGATTGGACCTTGAGCTTATATGAAGCAGCAAATTATGGAGTTTTCCTTGGGGATGTTGAAAGGGCGAAAAAAATTGCGAAAAGGATAATTGATGAAGCGAAAAGGTTGAAGGTTCAAGAAGTGATTGTCGCTGAATGTGGGCATGCTTGTGCAGCTCTTGTATGGGATGCGCCGAATTGGTTTGGAGAGAAATTCCCATTTAGAGTAAGAAGTATAATTGAGTTGTTAGCTGAATATATTCAAAAAGGAATATTAAAGGTTGAAAAAATTCATACGCAACCGATAACTTATCACGATTCATGTAATCTTGCAAGAACCGGTGGAATTTTCAGAGAGCCGAGGTTAATTTTAAAGTCCATTGCAAATGATTTCAAAGATATGAATCCGAATGGAATTGAAAACTACTGCTGTGGCGGTGGTGGAGGACTTGTTGCATTACCTGAATATTACGAGAAGAGAATGAGGGCAGGTAAGCCGAAGGCAGAGCAAATTAAAAAAACGAACGCAAAAATTGTGGCTGCAGCTTGTGAAAATTGTAAACTTCAACTTGCCGACTTAAATAACTACTATAATCTTGGCGTTGAAGTTAAGGGAGTTGTTGACCTAGTGGCTGAAGCAATTTTGCATAGAAAAAAATCAATATCATCAGTTAGTTAAAAGCACCTTTAAAAAATTAATTTGTCAAAATCAAAACAAAACTTTGGAGGTAGCTATGAGGTTAAGGACATTGTTTTCCGTCTTGCTTTCACTGTTTGTCTATTCACTCGTTTTTTCTCAAGACCCTGCAAACTTCCCAACGAGCTTGCACAAAACAAGAGAAGGAAAACGCACATGGTATAAGAAAGAAAACGGTGGATTTGAAAACATCACTAACATTCCAGTTGAGAATGTAAATTGTTTGAAATGTCATCCTGGGACGAAAGCCGATGGAACACAGATTGATCCAACGACTTACACACCTGATTGTAATGATTGCCATAACTTTTCAGCTGGAACGCAAGTTCCCGATGATATTTGTTTGAAATGCCACAGCAGACAGAAAAATGAAAAAGCTCTTTATCCAGGGGTTGATGTTCACTTTGCTAAAGGTTTGACTTGTATGAGTTGCCACACTAAGAAAGAGATGCATGGTGATGGGACAAGCTATCAATCCTGGCTTGATCCCGGAGCAACTGAGGTAAGATGTGAGCAATGTCATTCACCTCTTACGAGCAATCCATCTCATGATATTCACTCTGCAAAAGTTCATTGCACAGCTTGCCATGCTAAAACAGTTATAACTTGCTATAACTGCCATTTTGAAAGCGAGTTGCAGGCAAAAATTAAAAGACCATATGGCATACTTCGTGATTTCGTTTTACTTGTCAGAAGAATGCCAGAGGGTAAAGTCTATTCTGGAACGGTCATGTCGCTTAAATATCAAAATCAAACATTTGTCACGATTGCACCTTACAGGTCTCATATCATCATGCCAAAGGATTCAACTCGTAAATGTTCTGAATGCCACAACAATGCAAATATTCAAACCTATAATCAAACTGGTCAAATTTATGTTGTGAAATGGGATGATAATCAAAAGAAGCTTATAAATACTAAGGGAGTTATACCAGTTCCACCGAATTGGATGACAGCGTTAAAATTTGACTTTGTTGATTATACGGGCAGGGTTGATTCCGCAACTGACCCAACCAAGTGGGTGTTCCTTAAATCAGGTGCAGACCTTGCGCAAGAGCTTTCTGCTTATGTTGCTCCTCTTACAGCCGAGCAGATGACGAAATTATCAATGCCTGTCAATGTTAAAGATGGAACAACACTTTTGCCAACCGAGTTCAAACTGTTGCAGAATTACCCGAACCCATTCAACCCAAGAACAACGATTGAATTTCATCTTCCAAAAGCAACGAATGTAACAATTAAAGTTTATAATTCAATTGGTGTTGAAGTAAAGACACTTGTCCGAAATAAAAGATATGAAGCGGGTATTCATAGAATAACTTTTGATGCTGGAAATCTCCCAAGTGGAGTTTATATCTACAAGATGACGACACCGGAGTTTTCAGCTTCGCGGAAGATGGTCTTGCTTAAATGATATTTTCCGTTGATCAAATTCAGCTGGCGGAGGCAATCGCCTCCGCTTTTTTATTTTTGGGCGAAAATTTTTATTTTTTAAGCAAAAATTAATCCGCCCCAATTTATGGCTGAAAAGAAGAAAGCAGGAAAACAAAAAAAGGAACAGATTTCAACCACTAATGAATTAATACCCCCTAAGTATCATTCCATGGTTTATCTCCTATTAATTTTATTTGCGCTTTTCATTTTTTTCAATGAGGCACTTTTAAAAGGGAAGGTTTTTATCTCCGGTGATATAATCGCTTTTAAAAGCTGGGTGGCTTTAATTGAGGACGCAAAACTTCAAAATGTCCCGCTTCTTTGGAACCCGTATATTTTCTGTGGTATGCCTGCCTATGCTAGTTTAAGCGTTGGCCCAGAACGCCCGTTTGATCTTTTGGGAATAACAAGAGACTTTACATTTAACCTGATTTTTAAAATCATCCCGAATCGTGATGTTTTTGAGATGGTCGTTTACTTGTTCTTGATGTCAATCGGCGCTTACATTCTATCGCAAAGAAAAGGAATGGGAAAATTTGTATCTTTTATCGTCGCTTTCTCAATGTCCTTTTCAACTTTTTTCATTGTTTGGCTCACCGTTGGACATCATACAAAAATTATTACAATGTCAGCTTTTCCATTTGTTTTGCTCCTGATTGATGAGTTGATGAATAGATTTAAGTTGCTTTACTTTGTTTTGCTTGTCGTCGCGATTTGGTTAATATTCGCAGCTTCACATATTCAAATGATGTTTTATGTCTATTTGGCGGTTGCTATTTATTACCTTACTTACTTCATCCACAAAATCCTCCGCAAAGAAAACATTATTGGTTTGATCAGATCAGGATTGCTTTTTTCGCTTGCAACTCTTTTTGCATTTGGAATTTTCCTTGATAAATATCTTCCTGTCTGGGAATATAACCATTATTCAATCAGAGGACAACCACCGTTGATTGAGAAGATAAATCAACAAGCGTCAGGAAAATCAGATAGACAAAGTACAGGGCTTGATTATGACTATGCAACGCAATGGTCTTTTAGCCCTGGGGAGATTTTGACATTTTTTGTTCCTTCTATTTATGGCTTTGGATGGAGAAATTACACGGGCGTTTTAACTGGTGGTGAAACTGTCAGGATAAACACTTATTTTGGTCCGATGCCCTTTACCGATGCTCCAAATTATTTAGGTGCGATAGTTCTTTTACTTGCTATTATCGGTGTCGTTTTCAATTTCAAAGAAAATATATTCGTCAGGTTTCTTGTCTTCCTTGTCATAATCTCTTTGTTTATCTCTTTCGGGAAAGAATTTCCCCTTGTCTACGACATTTTCTTTTATTATGTTCCTTATTTTAACCGTTTCAGAGTTCCGAGCATGATTCTTGCTCTTGTTATGTTTGCAGTTCCGGTGCTTGCTGGGTTTGGTTTATCTTCAATTATAAACTTTTACCGCAGTGGTATAAGCGAAAAGGTGAAAAATGTTTTCAGAAATTTGACAATTGCCTCAACCCTTTTACTTGCGATCACGATTTTTTTACCGAATTTTGTTTCCGAGATTTATAAGTCAATTTTTGCTGACAATCAAGCTGTTGCCCTTGTGATAAAAAATAATTTCGGCTTTGTAAATCAGGAAATTTATAATAGGGTTTCACCACACATCTATCAATTCATCTTTGACAATTTCATCAAAGATTTACGAATTTTCCTTCTCCTAGCTTTGCTTTTGTTTGGCTTATCTTATCTTTACCTGTCAAAAATTTTAAAGCAAAATATATTCAATCTCGGCATCGCATTGCTTGTCATATTTGACCTTTGGCGTGTGGATTCTCTTACACTTCACTACTCAGATAAAGAAGACCTTCAATCAATCTTTAATCCGCCAGATTATGTGCAGTATATAAAACAAGATACAACTTTATACCGAATTCTTGAGCTTAGCTCTGGGCAACCGGTTATGTCAAACCACCTTGCGATCTATCGCCTTCAAAATGTTTACGGCTATCACGGGGCTAAAATTAGAGCATATCAAGACCTTATTGAAATAGCTGGGATAACTAATCCGTTTGTGCTTAACATTTTAAACACAAAGTATGTGATAAGCGATAATGTTGACACAGTTTATGGAAATCTTGTTTTCAATGGGACGAGAAAAGTTTTGTTTAATAAAAATTACCTTCCGAGAGTTTTCTTCGTTAATCGCTATGAAGTTTCACAGCCGATTCAAATTTTAAACAAGATGAAAAATGCTGAATTCAACCCGATGGATGTCGTTTATCTTGAGGATACATTGGATATCAAAATTGACCCACCATCTCAGGATGCTTTTATTGAAATACTTGAGTATCAGATTCAAAAGATAAAACTAAAAGTGAAAGCAACTGGGAATAACCTTCTATTTTTGAGCGATGCTTGGTATCCGAAATGGAAGTGTTTTATTGACGGGAAGGAAACTCCAATTTTAAGGGCAAATTATGTCTTTCGTGCTGTTGTTGTCCCTGATGGGGAACACGAAATTTTGTTCGTTTATAAAGACGATGAGTTTGAACTCGGCAGTAAAGTGAGTTTGGGTATCAATATATTTGTCCTGCTTTTGCTTTTCGCGTCAATCTATCCTAATGTCAAAAAGTTAATTGATAAGCATAAAAGTTAAAAGTGAAGATTTTAATTTTAGCACATAAAATGCCATATCCACCAAGAGATGGTGGAAGTGTTGTGACTTTAAATTATGCAAAAGCTTTTGCAAAACTCGGACACGATGTGACAATCCTTGCGATGCAAACCTATAAAAGAAAATTTAACATTGAAAACATCCCTAACGACCTTAAGAAAGCGATAACCTTTTACGCTGAATACGTAGATACCAAAATTAAGCCAATACCATTCGTTGTAAATCTTTTCAGCAAGAAATCTTATCACATTTGGAGATATGGCTCTTCAAGAAAATTTGCAAAGAAGTTGATTGAAATTCTTAAATCAAAAAAATTTGATATCGTTCAGCTTGAGGGTCTATATCTTGATCCTTATCTTGAACTTATAAGAAAGCATTCAAATGCAAAGGTTGTGATGCGCGCGCATAATGTTGAGCATGAGATACTTGAAAAGTATGCAAAGTTTGAAAGATCCCTATTGAAAAGGGTTTGGCTTGAAATTCAAGCTAAAAGATTAAAGAAATATGAGATGAATCGTTTAAAACTTTATGATGCCATTGTTCCGATTTCAAATAAAGATGCCGAAAAACTTTCTCGGGTTCGTATTCCTTTGTTTGTCTCAGATGGTGTGATTGATTTAGATGATAAAGGAGTTGACATTTCAAGCATTGAATTTCCTTCTCTTTTCTATATCGGCGCCCTTGATTGGTTTCCAAATCAGCAAGGACTTGAATGGTTTTTTGAAAATGTGTGGGATGAGATAATTTTAAAAAAGCCAGATTTGAAATTTTATCTTGCGGGTAGAAACCCAGATGCTTGGGATTTTATAAAGAGGAAAAAGTTAAAAAATGTCATAACACTTGGTGAAGTTGAGGACGCATATGAATTTATGAAATCAAAATCTATAATGATCGTACCACTTTTTGCCGGAAGCGGTATAAGGGTAAAGATAATTGAAGCGATGGCGCTTGGAAAAGTCGTAATATCAACAAGCATAGGTGCAGAGGGAATTGAGTGTGAAGACGGGGAGAATATCTTGATAGCTAATACGAAGGAGGAGTTCGTTGAGAGGATTCTAAGATGTGTTGACAATTTTGAGCTTTGCAAAAATATAGGCGAAAAAGCCAGTAAACTTGCAAGGAAAAGATACAATGTGGGTGAAAAAGCAGAAGAATTAATTGAGTTTTACGAGGCAATAAAAAAATAAAAAGGCGTTTATCTATGGCACAATTAAACTATAGCGAAAGGTTAAAATGGATTGAAAAATTAAATGAAGATGTTAGCAAATTCAGGATGGGTAAAATTAAAAAGTTTTTGAAGTATCCATTGTGGACGATAAAAACATCAATTATTTCAAGGTTTCTACATAATGTCTTGAAAGATCGTGTGTGTATTCACTCAAAAGTTAAGTTATTTTTTGGCGAATATATGTATTTAACTTTTCCGCCGTATTACGATATAAAATTTCATGGTTCTTATGTTAGCTCGGATTCAGAGGTTAGAATGACAAAGTATTTAATTAAGGTTCTTAAAGAGGGTGACATATTCTTTGACATCGGAGCAAATCAAGGATATTATTCTATTTTAGCTTCAACATTAGTGGGGAATTCTGGGAAGGTGTATTCATTTGAGCCAGACCCTCAAAATATTATGTTGTTAGTGAGGAATAAGAGAAGCAATGTTGTGATTGTCGAAAAAGCGGTGAGCAATTCTTTGGGTGAGTTTGAATTTTACTCTGTCGTTGGAATTCCAATCCTTTCTTCCTTTGAGCTTAACTATGTATCAAAATATCGTCATAGAAAAATTAAAGTTGAAGGAATTACTCTTGATTCCTTTTGTGCCTCTGAAGGAATAGTACCAAATTATATCAAAATCGATGTGGAAGGAGCGGAAGAAAAGGTATTAATTGGTGCAAGCAAGCTCCTTAAAGAGCATTCACCTATAGTTCTATTGGAGGTTTGGTTTAAACCTTTCACTGAAAATTACGAGAGATCTATTGACATTTTAAATTCATATGGGTATAAGATGTTCGCTATAGATGACGAGGGAGGACTTAACAAAATTCAAAGCTTGATTCAATATTTTGACTACCTTGGCGATAAATTTAACCATCTACCATTCACCGGAGATTTTTTTGATAACATATGCTTCGTTAAAACATGAAAACTATCAAGGTTTCAATTATAATCCCAACTTATAACTGCTCAAGCTTATTAGAAAGAGCAATAAAAAGTGTTCTCGCACAAACATATGAGAACTGGGAGTTAATCATTGTTGATGATGGCTCAACGGATGGTACGAAAGATCTAGTTGCTAATTTCCGAAAAATTGAACCGAGAATTAAATATATCTGGCAAAATAATTCTGGAGCCCCAGCCAGACCAAGAAATACAGGCATAAAAAGTGCCTCAGGTGAATACATTGCTTTTCTTGATCATGATGATGAATGGCTTCCAAATAAATTAGAAAAACAAGTAGCGTTGTTGGAAAATTCACCTGAAATTGCTTTTGTATCTTGCAATGTCATCGTAGTTTCTCCAAAAAGAAGTGAATTTATTTCTTCGCCAAAATATAAAGGTGAAAATTTTTTAAAAAAAATGTTAGAAAAGAATTTGATATTAACTGCAAGTTCGGTTGTTGTGAGGAGGGAGATTTTTGACAAAGTTGGCTTATTTGATGAGACGCTTAAGTTTGCTGATGATTGGGATATGTGGGTGAGAATTGCCTTAAAATATAAGTTTGATTACATTGATGAACCGCTGGTTAAATATTTCTGGCACGGTAAAAATAGAATAATAAAAACAAATATAAGCGAGCGAATTCAGGATTATGAGTATTTCATTTATAAACATTGGGTTCTTTTAGAAAGATTTCCTAAAGCAATGGATGTAAATCTTAGATACCTTGGTTTACTGAACATGCAAAATAGTAATATTCGGAAAGCTCGGCAGTATTTCCGTTTAGCTTTGACATATACTCCCTGGTCGGTGAGGACTCTCATTAATTTTGCTCTTTCATACTTTGGATCTGACATTTACGATTTTGCATTACGCTTTAAAAGGAGGGTTGAAAGCTTGGTTGATAGAAATAAATTGAGGTAGCCTTAATGGTGCACCTAACTTTGATTGCTACGTTCTTAAGGCAAAGGGGAGGCATAGAAAGGGAAAATGAAATGCTTCTAAATAAGTTGATCAATGATGACGAAATTGAGAAAATCACATTAATTTCCCCAGTTGGCTTTGACCAGATTAAAGATGAGTATCTTAAAAACAAAAAAGTTGAATTTCTCGTAAAGTTAAATTTCAGAAAAATTCCAACGGTTATTGAAATCGTAAATAATAGCGACATTTGCCTAATAACAAACGTCAGACCGACCGCAATCCCGGTTCATCTTTTTAAATCAAAAAGAGTCAAGACAGTTCAAGTCGTTCACGACATAATACCTTGGCTTTATCCTCGCTTTTTCCCTTTTATAAGTGGATTAACTTATAGAACCTTTAAACTTCTCATCAAAAATAAACCTGATCTTTACATCGTTCATTCAGAACATACGAAGAGTGATTTGGTAAGATACTGGGGGATAGACCCTAAAAAGATTGTTAAGGTTTGCTATGGAAGTTTTGTGAAGCCTGTTTTGCCCAGAGAGAATTTCGGAAGCAAAAAAATTTTATTTGTGAGCACGATAGAACCAAGGAAAGGTATTGATAAACTTCTTGATGCATTTTTAATTGTTAAAAAAGAAATACCCAAAGCGCAATTGATAATTGTCGGTAAAGTTGGGTGGAAAGCCAAACATATCTTTGAAAAAATTCACAAGTTCGTTGATCTAAAAATTGGTGTGGATTACCTTGGGTATATCTCTGATGAAGACCTCATGAAATTATATTCTGAAGTGGATGTCCTGGTGTACCCATCGGTTTATGAGGGATTTGGGGTTCCACCACTTGAGGCTATGGCCTGCGGTTGTCCAGTTGCTGTCTCAAATGTATCCTCTATCCCAGAAGTTGTTGGAGATGCAGGGGTATATTTTAATCCGCTTGATGTTAACGACATCGCTGGAACTTTAATAAGAATTTTGAAAGATGACGAACTTAAAATTGAAATGAGCAAAAGGGGAATTGAAAGAGCGAAGATGTTTAATTGGGATAAATGTCTTGATGAATTTATAAGTGTTTTGAAGTCATTAATCAAAAATTAAACTCGTTTTAACCTGTGAAGAAAGTAGCCCTTGTGAGGGGGAATGGTTTGACAAAATTTGAAATACAATACTATGAGCCTTTGATCGATAATTTTGAGATATGGGGTATTTGCTCGCTTAATAACCCTTTTTCAATAGGTGGTTTGAAAATCAATGTGAAAAAACTTCCATCTGTTTATGACCTCGAGATGTTTTTCCCAAATGTATTTAAGCTGAGAAAAATTTATCAAAGGATTTTTTACTATGAACTTTTTCTGCAAAAGATATTTGGGTTGGAAAACTTACTCAAAAATTTTGATATAATTCATTCTGCCGATGTTGAATACTTTTATACTTATCAGTCCGCAAAAGCGAGATTGAAATATGATAAGCGACTTGTCATAACGCAGTGGCAAAATATACCCTTTGCTTATGGGTTCAGAGGTTATAATTTTGTTAAGTCAAAGCGATTTAAAAAAATTGTTGAAGCGGTTGATGTTGCAATTGCAACTTCTGAAAGAGCGAAATTAACACTTGTTCTTGAGGGATTTCCAGAGGAAAAGATTCAGATCGTCAAGCCAGGGGTTGATGTTGAAAAATTTAGACCGATGGCGAAGGATTTTAATCTGATGAGAAATTTGGGAATAAACGAAGATGATAAAGTAATTCTTTTCTCTGGAAGATTACAGTGGCAGAAAGGCATAATTGTTCTTTTGAACGCATTTAAACTTTTAGTTATGGATAAGGATTTTGATGGGAATAAATTGAAATTGCTGATCGTCGGTGGAGGACAACTTTTGAATTGGCTTAAGAAATTTGTTCGTTTCCTTGATATTGAGAAAAATGTGATTTTCGCTGGATATGTTGATTATGATGAAATGCCGAAATTTCATAACCTTGCCGATGTTTTTGTTTTGCCAAGCATTCCTGATAAAAGATGGCAAGAGCAGTTTGGGATGGTCTTGATTGAAAGCATGGCTTGTGGTAAACCGGTCATATCAACTTTAAGTGGTTCAATCCCGGAAGTCGTTGGGGATAATGCGATCCTTGTTCAGTCGTTTGATTTTTTTGAACTTTACAAAGCTCTGAAGAGAATTTTATCAGATGAAAAATTACATTATGAACTTGGGAAGCGGGGTAGGGAATTTGTCGTGAAAAATTATAATGCTGTTGACACAGCGCAAAAAATTAAAAAAATTTACAACTCTTTGATTTGATGCCCTGGTCAAGGAAAAAAGCTATAACGGATATAACTTTTGTCACCTTATCACAATATCTGACCCAATTTATATTAATTTTGCGTGGTTTTATTTTTGCAAAATTTCTTGGACCTGAACTATTTGGGGTTTATTCGGCAATTTTTCTCTTTTATACCTACGGCGTTTACGCTCAACTTGGAATTTTGGATGGTCTTTGGCGCCTCGTTCCTTATTTTTTAGCTCAAGGAGATGAAGCGAAAGGGAGAAATTATCTATCTACCGGATTTTGGGCATTGAATTTTTTCGGATTAACTTTTGTCTTTCTTGTTTTTATCATAAAACTCAATTTTATTGTTTTGTTAAGTGCTCTCGCTGTCTTTTTCTTTTTAAATTTTAGTTTCATGCTTCTAAAATTTCAAATTCAGCATAAGTTCAAGCTTCTTGGGGTATATCAAACATTACTTTCAATTGCGGATCTTATTTTTTCGTCAATTTTAATGTTTAAACTTCATGTTGAGGGTATTTATATCGGAATGAATTTAGCTCTAATTTTAACTATTTTGCTTGCAAGCAAAAACTTGAATTTGAAGTTTGAAAGACATTTTGACCTATTTGAGCTTAAAGAGATTTTGAAAATTGGTTTTGTAAACTTACTTATTGGGTTTGGATTAAGATTGTTGATGACGATGGATAAATTTTCAGTAGCAAATTTTTTTGATAAAGCAAGCATGGGATTTTATTCAGTAGCGTATAGTATCGGGATGCTGCCTTTTTTTATTCCGATGACTTTGAATCAAGTCATTGGTCAAAGGATGATTGAGGAATACGGGCGAACAAAGGAGGTTCAAAGTTTGAAAATCTTCCTTGACGAAAGTTTGATCTTTTTATCTTTCGTCCTTCCTTTTGTTTCAATTTTTGCTATAGCATTTGCTGAACCATTTATAATTTTGCTCCTTCCCAAATATCTCTACAGTTTAAAACTCGTTGATAAACTTGCGATTTCTTTTTATTTCATTTCTTTAAGTGCAATACCTTTGACTTTCCTCGTCACAATAAATGAGAGAAAGTGGATAATTGTCTCTGAGTTTTTATTAATAGGATTGCTATTTATAGTTAATTATGTAATTGCAAAATCAAGTTTGGAACTTGTTTGGATAACTTACGCTGTTCTTGTCGCCTATTTTCTCTATTTCATTAGTTTGATATATCTAAGTTATAGAAAATTTTACGACATTTTGAAGATTTTTAATCTGGCATTGAAACTTTCTCTACCTGTGTTTCCTATTTTTCTTGTTTTTTCGTTGAAATTTATAAATTTCGGAGAGTGGGGGAACTTGGTTAAGTTTTCTTTAAGAATTATAATCGGGTTAATTTGGATTTCATTT
Source organism: Candidatus Thermokryptus mobilis (assembly GCF_900070205.1). Lineage (NCBI taxonomy): Bacteria > Pseudomonadati > Candidatus Kryptoniota > Candidatus Thermokryptus > Candidatus Thermokryptus mobilis. The sequence continues at coordinate 22,504 of NZ_FAOO01000026.1, forward strand.
GCAATTTTTTATTTGAAGAGGAAAACTGTTATAATATCGCAAATGATTCAAATAATCAGAGAGAGGGTTGGGCTTTGATATTTGTTTATTTAAGTTTGGGTTTTTAATTTTTAAATGAAGGAAACAAAATTATTTGAAAGATATGCAGGAGAAAAAGGGACATATACTGTGGATAGATGATGAAATTGAACTTTTACGCTCACACATTCTATTTCTTGAACAGAAAGGTTATGAAGTATCGGTGGCAACGAACGGTGATGATGCGGTTGAGTTTTTAAGGGAAAGAGGGAAGGATATTGATTTGATTTTACTTGATGAGATTATGCCTGGTAAAGGTGGATTACAAACATTGATTGAAATTAAAGAGATTTTCCCAGGCATTCCCGTTGTGATGGTTACAAAAAATGAGGAAGAAAGTTTGATGGAGGAAGCGATCGGTTATAAGATAAGTGATTATCTTACTAAGCCGGTGAACCCGAGCCAGATATTAATGGTCTGCAAAAAGTTTATTGAAGCGAAAAAGATAGCCAGCGAAAAGCTTACTATGGAATATCTTCACGGGTTTCGTGCTATATCAAATGCTTTGATGACCGAACTTGATTATCAGGATTGGATTGAAATTTATCTGCGACTTATAAAGTGGGATATTGAACTTGACGAACATCCAGAAGTTGGTTTAAGGGAATCTCTTTTTGAATTGAAACGGCAATGCAATGTTGAATTCGGTAAATATATTGAAAGGAATTATCCCGATTGGATAGAGTCGGAGGATAGACCTATTCTCTCTGTTGATATTGTTGAGAGATATATCATCCCTGAAATTGAAGATGGAAAGAATGTTATCTTTTTTGTGGTTGATTGTATGCGACTTGATCAATGGATTATGCTTGAAAAGGAGTTACATGACTTTTACATCGTTGAAAGAGATTATTATTATTCTATTTTGCCGACCGCAACCCCGTATTCAAGAAATGCTATATTTAGTGGTTTATTCCCGATTGAGATAGAAAAAAGATTCCCCGAGCTTTGGGAGGGGAATAATGATGAGGAAAGAAGTAGAAATAAATATGAGAGGGAATTTTTAGAGGATCAGCTAAATAGAAGGCGGGTGAAATTGAAATCAAAGATAAGATATTTTAAAATAATTGACCCTGATTTTGGTGTTGGTGTTGAACAAAACATAGCAACATATGCTCAAGGTCAATTGACAGCCATTGTGGTAAATTTTGTTGATATGCTTGCGCATAGCAGAAGTGATTCAACTGTGATTAGGGAACTTTCATTTGATGAATCAGCGTATAGAGAAGTTACACGGGCATGGTTTGTTCATTCTTCTTTTTACAGGATGTTGAAGACGATATCAAGGTTGAAAAATGTAGTTGTGTTTGTTACAACCGACCATGGGAGTATAAGGGCTTTGCGAGGTGCTAAAGTTTTGGCAGATAGGGAAGCTGCTACTAATTTAAGGTATAAATATGGGAGAAATTTGAACTGTGATGAGAAGGAGGCGATTTTTATTGAAAAACCCGAAACCTATAAGTTGCCAAAGAGAGGCGTTGCAATAAATTATATAATTGCTAAGGAGGACTATTATTTTGTCTATCCAACCGATTATCATCATTATTTAAATCTTTACAAAGACACTTTTCAACATGGAGGCGTGTCACTTGAAGAAATGATAGTTCCAATAGTAAAACTTGTACCTAAAAATTAAATGACTGGAAAATTCCTTACACGAAGCGAAGATGAGACAATTGAACTCGGTAAGAGATTTTCCACAATTTTAAAACCCGGGGATGTCGTTGCTCTTTTTGGAGATCTCGGTTCGGGAAAGACGAAATTCGTTCAAGGCGTGTGTATTGGTCTTGGTGTTTTCGAAACCGTCAATAGCCCAACCTTCATAATCATGAACAAATACAAAGGACGCTTAACAGTTTATCATTTTGATTTTTACAGGGTGAAAAGTGTAGACGAAGTCATTGAAATCGGGTTTAGAGATTTTATTTTCAACGATGCAGTATCATTGATAGAGTGGGCGGATGTTGTTTATGAACTTTTGCCAAGCAAAAGATATGATGTTTATTTAAGGTTTGTGGATGAAGAAAATGAAAGAGAAATAGAAATTGTAAAACGATGAAAATACTTGCGATAGAGACATCAACGGATATTTGTTCTGTTTGCGTTATTGCAAATGGAAAAACATCACAATGCGAAATTAATTTAAAGCAAATTCATTCGGAAAAAATAATTTCTTTGATAGATCAATG
>NZ_FAOO01000027.1 GCF_900070205.1 Candidatus Thermokryptus mobilis
ATATGCTCGGAATCTCAAAAGAATACTACTGCAAAATTGAAAATGATAAAGTTTTCCCATCAAAAGAACTCCTTCTAAAAATCATCAAAATGACGGGGATTGAATTTAAACTTAATGCAAGAATCAAAAATCCTTCATCATACTTGACAAACCAAGCCAATTGAAAAGAATTGAAAGCGTAACGGATATAAAAGAAGCGACAATCATAGCGGAATTGAAAAATTCAATGTTGAATTTCAAAAACTGGAAATAATAAGTTATCGGCAGGAAGATAATTCCGGCGAAGATTGAAATTAAAACAAGTCCAAAAAGAAGGGTCATCGTTGCGCCTCTTGATGAGGCAATTCTAACAGGGCTTCTTTCGGAGTAATTTGCAAAATATCCCCCCATCCCAAGTCCAAGCGAAACATAAGTCAAGGCGACAAAAAAAGTCATGAAAGTTATTAACATCCCAATGTTTGGGTCTTTACCGAAAGGGAAAACAGAAGCATAGGCAATCGCCTCCGAGATTATCAAAATCGGGAAAAATGAAATTATAAACTTATGCAGATAAAGCAAACTCAATTTAACGGGGGATGACTTTACAGACCAGAAACTCAATCCCTCAAGTGATATCACGGGATAAACGAAACGAATCACAATTGAAGCGATCAGAAAAACATTAAATGAAAAAATTGATATGAAAGCAAGCGATAAAAGTTGTGGCTCAACTTTGTATAGTCTCATCCTCACTAAACTTGCCATGAAAATGAGGACAAGCAAAAGCATTATCAAAAGATGAACCCATTGGCTCGGCTCACGGAAAAACAACTTCAAATCACGCTTTATGAAAACCTCAAGTTGAGGGTTTAAAATTGATTTTTTGTAAAAGCTCAAAAACTCAACTTCAAATTTTCTCTTCAACCTATTTTTCAAATCAAAAGCGATAAAAAGCGTTTCAAAGTATAATTTCCTTGCAATCCCAAAATTCACAAGAACCATCCCAAATGTAGCTGAAATTAAAATCAAAAAATACCTCAAAACCATCTCTTGATTACCTCTTACGCTGAAATAGAATATCTCCGCAACCCAATGATTTGGGAGATAAAGCGCAATTGACGGATCAAGGTTTGCAAAATACTGGTCAATATACGGATAATATCTCATAACCTCAGTGAACAACTTCATCGGATTCGTGCTTCTAAAATAGAGATAAACTCCTGCGAGATAAAGTGACCCAGCGATGATGACAAGTTTTCTTATATCAATTTTCTTTGAAAGTTTCAAAATCAACATGAGGATTGCTATGCTGAAAGATGCTGACAAAAGCATAAACGGAACGATAACGCCAAAAAATGAGAAAAGATAAAAGCCGAGATTTTTACCGAAGTAACTTCCGTAACCAAGCAAGATCGCCAAGATGAAAATAAACATCGTTGATGAGCTATAAAAGAAATTGTCAAGAAACTTCACAGTGTAAATTTTTATAGGTTTGATCGGTGTTGTCAGGAAAAATTCAATGTCCTTACTTTTGTAAAGCGTTGAATAAGCTACTATCATATTCCCAAGGCTAACAAGAATAAATAAAATAAAAAGAAGCATAGATAAAACCCGATGAAATAAGAAAAGTCCAATTTTCGCTTCAGCAAGGAGATAAGCGGTTGCGTAATTTGAAGAAATAAATGTTGAGAGTGCGAAACCTGTGAAAACAATAATTGAAGCGAGTTCTTTTAAAACGCTCCCCCACTTTGAATCAAAAGCCGATTTGAAAATTGAGATAATTTTATATTTTAAAATCAAAAGCAAATCACCCATCTCTAAAAAATTATTTGTTGCTTTTTAAAAATATAACAATACAAACTCTGAAAGTAAAACTTAACAGCGGGGGAAGCCAAGATGGTTATACTTTAATTGGCAAAATAAAAAACGTGAAAGTGGGATTTTTCCATTTTTGTTTATCTAACAAGATTTTTTATTTTGATTTAGGAAAGAAAACAAAAATTTGATTTGATTTATGCCTGGAACCCTTTATATCGTTTCAACTCCAATTGGAAACTTAAGCGATATAACTTTCAGAGCTGTAGAAGTTTTAAAACAAGTTGATTTAATCGCATGTGAAGACACAAGAAGGACGAAAATTTTGCTTGAAAAATTCGGGCTTGCAAAAAACCTCATAAGTTATTATAATTATAATGAGAGACAAAGAGCTGAAGAGATAATTCGTGAATTAAAATCGGGCAAAAATGTAGCCCTTGTCTCTGACTCTGGAACTCCTGGGATTTCCGATCCGGGTTTTGTATTGATAAAGAGAGCAATTGAAGAAAATATAACCATTACACCAATTCCTGGACCAACTGCCTTCGTTTGTGCGCTTGTTGGTAGTGGATTGCCGATGGATGAATTTGTTTTCGTCGGTTTTTTGCCCCACAAAAAAGGAAGAAAAACAAAACTAAAAAAATTATCAGAAGAAGAAAGGACAGTTATACTCTACGAATCCCCACACAGGTTGATTAAAACATTGAACGAGATACTTGAAAATTTCGGTGATAGAGAAATCGCCGTTGCGAAAGAGCTAACAAAAATACACGAGGAGTTTTTCAGAGGTAAAATCAGCGAGGTTTTAAAAAAATTAACGTCGGATAAAATTAAAGGTGAATTCGTAATCGTAATTTCAGGGAAAACAAATTAGGAGGTGTAGATATGACGAAAATTGAAATACTCAAACATTTCGCTCAAATAGCGTCTGTTTATAGAAAGATTAGAACACTTGACCCAGAGCCGATATTTGCGATAAAGGATATACTCCTCAAACACATGAAATTAAAAAAGCCAATTAAAGTGGCAGACATTGGAGCTGGAACTGGTAGGTATACCGAGTTTTTAATCAAAGCCCTCTCACCCTCAAAAGTTAAAGCGTTTCTCGTTGATGCAAGTTTTGAGATGCTACAAGTGGCGCAATCTTACCTAAAAGAAAAATATGATTGCCACTTTATAAACTCTTTTGCCGAAAATCTTCCCTTCAAAAATGACACCTTTGATGTAATAATTGTGTTCAATGCGATACATCATTTTGATTTCAGGAGATTCATTCGGGAAGCAAGGCGAGTTTTGAAACCGAGGGGCTTTCTTTTCATCTACACCAGAACGCAGGAACAAAATAGAAACACAATTTGGGGGAAATTTTTCCCTGGATTTTCAGATAAAGAACAGCGCCTATTTTGGAAAGATGAACTGATAGGAAAATTAAAAAGATTGCGGAAATTTGAGATAATTTCCTACATTGAGTTTGAGTATCCGAGGACTTCCACGATTGATGAACTTGTAGAAAAAGCATTTGCAAAACATTATTCAACTTTTTATCTTTATAAAGACGATGAACATATTCAAGCGATTCAAGTTTTTAAGGAAAATTTGCTAAAACATTATCAATCTGATTTGATATATTACACAGATGAGAACACGTTTGTTGCCCTGAGAAAAATTAAATGAGATGAATTTGTGTCTTCAAACCTTATCCCAAGGCGCGTTGAGCTAATCTACTTAAACACGATAGAAAAAATTTTACGCTTTTTCCTTCACTTTAATTTAAACCCGAACTTTTTGACAACCGTTGCACTATTCATAAGCATATTCGCAAGTTATTTTTTCGCAATTGGGGAATTTATCGCCGGTGGGACTTTAATTTTGCTCAGCGGTATATTTGACACAATTGATGGCAAAATTGCGAGGATGACAAACAGGGTGACAAAATTTGGGGCTCTTTACGATTCAACGCTTGACAGATACGCAGAAGTGATAATTTTCTTTGGTATTGGGGTTTATCTGATAAAGTATGGTTTTTATATAACCTCTATTGCTGCAGTTTTTGCCATCGGTGGTTCAATGATGGTGAGCTACATTAGAGCAAGAGCTGAGGGACTTGGCTTTGAATGCAACATCGGCTGGATGAGAAGAGCTGAAAGAATAGTACTTCTTGGTTTTGCTTCAATCTTCTATTTCTTGCACGATTATTTTGTCAAGTTTTTTGATGCGCTATTTAAATACTTTGATTTTGATCTACCTGCTTATCCACCGATGCCACTTTCCATAGCGATTTACATAATGGCTATTTTGACAAACATCACTGCATTTCAGCGACTTCATTATGTTTGGAAAAAATCAAAAGAAGCTGAACTTCTACCACAAAATAAGGAGGTTGAACTATGATAAAGACGAAGTCGGGGGCAGAAATAAAAGAACCTGTAGGAAAGCTTGGTGTTCTTCTGCCAGGGCTTGGAGCTGTAGCGACGACATTTATCGCTGGAACTCTTCTTGTTAGAAAAGGGCTTGCTCTTCCAATTGGATCGCTAACACAAATGGGAACGATACGGCTTGGGAAAAGAACTGAGAGAAAATTTCCGAAAATCAAGGAATTTGTACCACTTGCAGATTTAAATGACCTCGTCTTTGGGGGATGGGATATTTTTGAAGATAACGCTTATGAATCAGCGCTAAAAGCGGGCGTTTTAAGAAAGGAACACCTTGACCTTGTAAAAGACGAACTTGAACAAATAAAACCGATGAAAGCTGTATTTGACAGAAAATATGTCAAAAAACTTGACGGACCAAATGTTAAAAAGGCAAAGGATAAATTTGAACTTGCTCAAATGTTAAGGGAGGATATAAGAAACTTCAAGGAACGAAATAATTGTGACCGTCTTGTGATGATTTGGTGTGGTAGCACAGAAATTTATATGGAGCCGTCAGATGTTCATAGATCACTTGAAAAATTTGAAGAGGCGATGAAGAAAAACGATGATGCAATTTCTCCAAGCATGATTTATGCTTATGCTGCTATTGCCGAAGGTGTTCCCTATGCAAATGGCGCGCCAAATTTATCGGTTGATATTCCGGCGTTGATTCAATTTGCAAAGGAAATGAATGTCCCAATCGCAGGGAAGGACTTTAAGACGGGGCAAACGCTTGTCAAAACCGTGATAGCTCCAATGTTAAAGGCGAGAATGCTTGGTCTTACTGGATGGTTCTCTGTAAATATCCTCGGAAATAGAGATGGGGAGGTTCTTGACGACCCAGAATCCTTCAAGACAAAAGAAGTTAGCAAACTTGGTGTCCTTGAATACATACTTCAACCCGAGCTTTATCCCGATCTTTACGGAAATTATTATCACAAGGTCAGGATTAATTTTTATCCACCTCGTGGGGATGAAAAAGAAGCCTGGGACAACATTGATATTTTCGGCTGGCTTGGTTATCCAATGCAAATAAAGATAAACTTCTTGTGTAGAGATTCAATTTTGGCTGCTCCGATAGTTCTTGACCTTGCCTTATTCCTTGATTTAGCGCAAAGAAGTGGAATGCACGGGATACAAGAATGGTTATCGTTTTACTTCAAAAGCCCCATGCACGCTCCTACTATCTACCCAGAACATGATCTTTTCATACAACTGATGAAGCTTAAAAACCGCTTGAGACATTTGATGGGAGAGGAATTAATAACTCACCTTGGGCTTGAATACTACGATTAAGAAAGGCAAGCCCCTAAAGCGGGGCTTGTTTTTTATTTGGTAACGGTTCTTGGTGCCTCGCTAACCCAAACTTTTTCAATTTTTTCAGTTCTTTTCAACCTTTCAGCTATTTTCTTCGCTTGCTCAATTGAATCAAAAAATCCAATCCTGACACGGTACCAATTTCCGCCCTTCCATTCAACAAACGCTTTTTCAACAAAAGCATTATATCCTTTCTTTCGCAAATTGCTTGCAAATGTTTCAGCGAGCTTTCTATCCTGAAATGATGCAACCTGAATTACATAATTCTTGCCAACGCTTGGCTTAACTACCTCAGGGGCTTTCGGCTTTGAAACAAGTTCGGGTCTTTTCACCTCAACCGTGTCAGCACTTGCCTTCTCTTCAACCTTTGGCAAACTTGGAGTTGTAACCACAACTTCCTCCGGTTCCTTAAACTCAACTTTGCTCACCCCCTTCTTTTCACCCCAAAGGTGAATATATCCATATTGATTCAAAAGAAAAATAACTCCTCCAACAAAGATCAAAAAAACGACAAAAATCAAAATCCAAGGTCCAACCCCTCTTCGGCTTTCCTCTTCATAATTAAACGACATTTCCCCTTCCTCCTTCTTTTGTTGTGTATCATCAAAAAGTTTCTTTACACTTTCAGTCCTTTTCTCCTGAGGTTCCTCGCTCAAATTAAATTCCGGCATCTCTACCTCCTCAAAGTTAATTTTTAACTCATTTATATCCGAAAGCGATGGGATGTCAAATTTCAAAAATTCATCTTCAGGTTTTCTTTCCGCTTCAAAAACTTCAAAAACTGGAACTTCAACATCAACCTTTGAATCAATTTCCTCACCGAAGCTAACATCCGGAAGAACGAAATAATCCTCCGCCGTAGCCGTTAAATTTCTTTCAGTTATTGACTTCTCAACTTCAAAAACCTCAATCGGTTTCTCTTGTTGCGATGATGAAGATTCTTGTGCTAATAAAGTCTCATCAATAAATCCCATAACTATGGGTTGTCTTTCTCCCGCCTCAAAAAATGTTAAGTTAAATTCATCCTCACTTTTTGCCTCCATCACAGAAGGATTCAATCTCGTGACAACGGGTTTCAAAGTTTTATACTTTATGTTAACTTTTTCAGACAAGATTTTCGCCGGGTAAAACTTAACGACAAATTTCGCTGGTATATTTTTCTCCATCCCCGTTCTCGGGTCAACAATTTTCTTTGCCTTATTAAGTTTTCTTTTAAATTCACCAAAACCACTAATTTTTATCGCTTGCCCTGATTTTAACACTTTAGCAAACCTGTCAAGTAATTTCTCATAAAATAAAACAGCTTCCTCGTATGAAATATCCGCTCGTTTAGCTAATAATTTTAAAAATTCACCCTTACGCATTGAAAATTCACCCGTTAATTAAATCTACTAACGACTTGCTCGGTTTGAAATGAACATAATCCTTTGGCGGTAAAATCAACTCCTCACCTGTTTTTGGATTCCTTCCACTTCTACTTGCTCTATGCTTTATAGTAAAAACACCAAACTTAAACAAATTCAATTTTTTCTTCTTCAAGACGATCTCTGAAACTAAACCCAAAAAAGCATCAAGAACCCTTTCCGTCTTTGCTTTGCTCCACTTTAAATCTTTTGACAGCAAATTTACTAAATCGCTTTTATTCACGGGACAACCGCCTCCTTAAAATTTGTATTCAATCCCGCACAAGAAAATCAAATTCGGTTCAAGGTAATCTTTCCAAATGTAATATCTTCGCGAAAGTAGATTGTCAAACTTAGCAAAAACTTTGAAATTCTTGAAAACGACATATTCAATGCCTAAACTTGAAAGCACATATCCACCGATCTCATTCCCATCAAAATCAACGACTCTATTACTAATTAAACTAATTTCTGTATCAATTGCAAGTCCAAAGGGGAAAACATATCTATAGCCAATATCCGAGGAAAAGGAAGGATAATAAGGTACTGGTTTCTTGCTTCTCGCATTGTATGATGAACGAAGAACACCACCAAATGTAAATTCATTTCTACGATAATTGAAAACGCCCGAAAATTTTAGCTCAACAAACTGCGCTCTTTCAAACTCAAGCACATAAAAACCTTTATTTTTCTCAACATAAATCGGAAAATTTTTAAAAGTTCTGAAATTCAAACTCACATCAAGACCAAAATTTTCCCTGCCATAATTCACACCCAAAATTAAATTTAAGTAATTTTCTGGACGAGCAACTTTGAGATTCTCCGTTAAATATCTATTATCAGCGACAAAGTCAACCACAGTTAGATTTACAACCTCTGGCGAAAAAACAGCGTAAGCCCTTGCAAGCGAACTAAGACGGTATCTAAGGGATAAACTTGGATAAATTCTTAAATTCTTTGCCCCAAGGTGGTTTTCAAAGGAGAAAAAATTAATTCCAACATCAAGCCAATATGTTCTTTCAATGTTAAAAAACTCAAAAACATTTCCAGCGGAAACCCCAAACTTAAAATATCTATCAACAAGCGTGATATATCTCAGATCAAACCTTAAATTCAAAAAATCAACCCTTTGTCTAAAATTGAAATCAAAGTCAAGTCGCCTTTCCTTTCCATCAAAATTTGAAACGCCGTAATTTGACAATGTGTCAATAATAGTGAAAAGATTGTATCTAACATTGAGGCGATAGTCAAACTGACTTCTAAATGGCGATTCAAGCGAAATTTTAAATTCCAAATTGTTGATGTTCCTACGAAACGAGGGTGTAAGTGAGCCGTAGAAACCATAGCTGTTGGTGAAATAATCAAACATAGTGATTAACTTCGCATTGTCAAGCCAGTAAAAAATTTTTTCGTTTATTTTTGGCAAACGCACACCCGATTCAACCGAAAACTTATTCTTCACATAATCAGCATTATCAATGAATCCTTGACTTGCCCTATGATTAAAAGATGAACCCAGATAAACTCCTTTGAACAAATCTCCTTGAATCATCCCGTCAAAATATGTAGTAAGATATCGCCCAAGCCCGACTTTGAATTTTGCTGTCGGAGCTTGGGACTCCTTTATTTGAAAGTTTGACCTTTTATATCCAGAGCTTAATTCATAATGCGATTTATTGGTTTCCATAACTTCATAATTTTTCAAATTTAACACTGGAAAGCTGATAACCTCGTTTTCAACTTTTTCACCAATAGAAATCTCAATCATCTCTCGCCCGGTGATAACGAACTCGGGTAAGATAAATTCATCTTTTTCTTCGGCGAATTTTGATGTGTCAGGCTTAAATTTAATCTCGGGTCTTGACTCTTGTGCTGTAATCCAACCGCTAAAGAAAAAAATGGCGAAAATTCTAAGCAAAAGAAACATATCTCACTTAGCTTTATTTTGAAGCCGATCTGGCTTGTGGCTTTGTCTGACCGCGATGACAAGTATAACAATCAACAATTTCTGCCCTATCCCAATTTATAAAATCACGATTTATCGTAAGGACCATTTTAAGCATAACCCTTGCTTTGCGCTTCGTCTCCTTTTCATCACTCGCATAGTTATTAACATTGTGACAATAATTACACTTAACTCCAAGTGAGTTAGCCATATCCTCCATAATCTTTGTCAACTGTTCCTTCGTTTGAACATCGGTTAAAACTTGAATGTTGCGACCGAATCGCCTTGTTTGACCATTGGCATCATTTGACATCTCATCTTTTTTCAAATTCACTACGATTATCAAAGAAATTATAACTGCGAGGATAAGCCCTGTATAGAAAAGAAATGTTTTCCTCATCGTTCATCCTTATATTTTTGTTTTTAATTTTTCAATTTTTTCAAGGACACCCTTTCTCATTTCATCCGTAAGGTTCATCTTTAGAGCATCGTTTAGAAATTGAATAGCTTTTTCAATTTCGCCTTTAATTTCATAACATTCTGAAAGGCGGACATAAGCCCTCGGCAAAATCTCCTCAAAATTGCTGTAAAGATATTTCACACGAAGAAATTGAAGAAGCGCCTCGTCAATCTCGCCGAGTTTGAAAAGCGCTTCAGCATAAAGATATTGCGCCTCAGCCGAGACCTCATCAACAGGTCTATTCATCGCAATCGGTTTAACAAGTTCAACCGCATCGTTAAATTTGCCCTGGTTTATTAAAATTTCCGCAACTTTAACCCTCGCTCTATCAGCGTAATCCGAATTTGAAAATTCATTTATCAAAGCCAGCAATTTTTTTGTGGCGTTGGAGGTATCTTTGAGTGAGAGATAAGTCAAACCGGTCAAATATAAAACTTCATCATAAAACTTCGCACTCGTTTGAACCTTTGCGAGATATTCAAGCGTTTCGGTGTACTCATGACTTTTAAATTTTATCCGCGCAAGCCGAACGAGAGCACGCTGTGAGTTATGATTTAATGGGAAGGTTGAAATTAAATTTTTATAAACTTCAACAGCGTCAGTGTTTTTTCCCCAAAGTTCGTATGTCTCACCGATTTTATAAATCACATCGGGCAAAAATTTACTTTCGGGATAATTCGCTACAAATTTCTTGTAGATATTTATAGCAGTTTCATAATTACCTTGCAAGGTCTGAAATTCCGCTTTTTTTATCAAAGCCAATTGTGAAAAATCGGGGTTTTTACTTTTTATAAATTCATCAACAAGGTTTGGATTCTTGCCTTGTGCTGAAAGTGAATATTGAATTCCAGAAATGGCATCAACGGCGTATTTTGACTCTGGGTATTTTTCAATGACTTCAAGATATGCATTGAGAGCAAGTTCATACTTCCCCATATTGTAGTATGCATCGCCTATACCATACAACGCTTTTGGGGCAACTTCACTTTGCGGATATTTCTCCACCACTTCGCGGAAGTAATTAATAGCTGGGGCATAATTTTTATCCTGAAAATAAATCCAACCGATTTGATATTTTGCCGTTGGGGCGAGTTTTGAATTTGGAAATTTCTTTAAAAGCAAGTTTAACATCTCAATTGATCTTATAGGTTGGCGCTGGCGAAGGTAAATCTGCGAAAGTTGAAAATAAGCGTAATCAGCTCCATCTTGATCTTCAAAAAGACGAACAAATGAAAGATAATTTGCTTCAGCACTTTTGTAATTTTTCATCATAAAGTATGAATCCGCAAGACGAAGACGAGCATCAAGTGCTCTTTTACCCGTTGGATATTTACTAAGAAATTTCTCAAACTGTTTCGCTGACTCACTGTAATTCCCTTCTTTGAAATATGTCCAAGCGATTGAATAAATTGCTCCTTCAATGTTTGGACTGTTCGGGAAACGATTTAAAAGCTCAAGATAATATTCTCTGGCGTTTTTATAATCGCCAATTTTATAATGCAGCTCCCCGAGATAGAAAATCGCCCAATGTGAATTTTTGTCGTTTGGAAACTTTGACAAAAACTCATTAAAAACTTTTATCGCTTCATCATATTTCCCGCCTTGCATCCAAGCGACGCCTTCGCTGAAAAGATTATCTGAGTTTAAAATGTTCAATTCTGTCCTTAGCATACCGAAAGTTGAAGCGCCTCTTAAATAGTCACCCCGTCTTAAATAAGATTGAGCGAGAAGTTCAAGGGCTTTTGCTTTAACGGCGCTTGTATCATCAATGTGAATTTTTTCAAGAAAAACAATCGCGCTGTCGTAATCCCCCTTTGCAAAATAAATTAAACCAAGTTCGTAATTTGCCCTCACATAATAGTTTGAATAATCTTGATACTTTGCGAGAAAATTTCTATAAGTTGAAATAGCCCCAGCTGTATCACCACTTGCTTTCTTAACTTCAGCGAGGAGTAAAAAAGAGCTTTTCGCAATTTCATCATCGCCTTTTGAAAGAGTATCAAAAATTTGAATGGCAAACGGATGCTCATTCTTTTTGATGTAAATCCAAGCAATTGAATAAAGCGAATGCTTTAAATAATTCCCCCTGGGAAATTTCTCAAGATATTTATCGTAATAAAATTTTGCCGAGTCAAGAAGACCAATGGAATAATAGCCCTCAGCGAGCGTAAATAAAACTTTTTCATCTTCAAATCCCTCACTTAAAATCGTTCGTGCAAAATTAACAAGTTCATAATAATCGCCTGTTCTATAAAAACAATCAATCAAATTCAACTTCGCATCATTTATAACCTTGAGTTTTAACCCACCGAATTTTTCAATCAAATTTTTATAATGTTTCACCGCTTCTTTAAATTTTCCCTGCTGTTGATAAATCAGAGCGATTGAAAACAATGAAAATGGAGCAACATCAGAGCTTGTATCGGTCTCAAACGAGAGTTTATAATATCTTAAAGCATTGTTAAAATCGCGACGCTCAAAATAAATTTCCCCAAGATAGTATGCTGAATGAGAAATTAAAAGTTTATCGTTTGATGTTTCAATTGCGTTTTTGAATTTTTCAACAGCGAGGTTTTGACTTCCCCTTTTGAGATATATCTCCCCGATTCGGAAATTCACCCTATCTTTAAACCTTGTGGTTGGGAATTCAACCAGAAAATCCATATAAATTTTCAAGGCGGAATCATAATCGCCAAGTTTAAACATTGACTCCGCGCTGAAAAAATGTGCCTCTTCTACAAATTTACTTTCGGGGTAATTCTTTATGAACTTTTGAAACTCGGAAAACGCAAGTTGATACATCCCGTCTTCAAAAAGTGAGTAAGCAAACTTAAAGTCCTTGTATTCACGCTGAAGGACTTGCGCCGAAACTAATCCAGCCAAAAAGAAAATAACCATCAAAAACTTTTTTGACATCTGAATCACTGAAATTTTTTTAACTACGAATCAAATATAAGCACAACACACATAACAAATCAAGAAATGAGTTTGGTTTGAGTTCTTTTTCGTTGCTTTTATCCACCAGTTTGAATATATTTTTACTTGCATTCAAAATCAAACAGAAAAATTTGATGACAAATGAAGAGTTGATCAAACGAGCCAAAGAAGTTCAAAAGAAAGCCCATGCGCCATATTCAAAATTCAGAGTTGGGTCGGCGATACTTACCGACGATGGCGAGGTTTTTACAGGTTGCAACATTGAAAATAGTTCATACTCTTTGACGATATGCGCTGAAAGGGTGGCGATTTTCAAAGCATATTCCGAGGGGAAAAGAAAATTTAAAAAAATTGCCATTGTTTCCGACTCAAAAAATTTCATCTCGCCGTGTGGGGCTTGTAGACAGGTCTTAATGGATTTAGCAGGTCCTGAACTTGAAGTTATATTGACAAATTCAATGAACGAGATGAAAGTCGTTAAACTTTCAGAACTTTTACCCTTGCCATTTGGCTCAAAAAATCTAAAAAAGAAAAAGAGGGGTTAACACTATGGACATAACGGAGTTTGAAAAGATCCCACAAGGAACACGGGGAACCGGATGGATTGAGGTCATTGCTGGAAGTATGTTCAGCGGGAAAACAGAGGAATTGATAAGAAGAATAAGAAGAGCTCAAATTGCAAAATTAAAAGTTGCTGTTTTTAAACCTAGGATTGACACAAGATACAGCGTTGACAAAATAGTTTCGCACAGCGATATGTCAATTCCATCAATCGTCGTTGATAATGCAAAGCAAATACTTGAGCTTGCAAAGGATGCACAAGTTGTAGGGATTGATGAGGCGCAGTTTTTTGATATGGACCTTGTTGATGTATGCGAACAACTCGCTAATGAGGGTAAAAGGGTCATAGTTGCTGGGCTTGACCAAGATTATAGAGGTAAGCCATTTGAGCCGATGCCACAACTTCTCGCAATAGCAGAATATATTACGAAGACGCATGCGATTTGTGTTGTGTGTGGAAATCCGGCAAGTAAAACTCAACGCAAAATAAAAGCGGGAGAAAGAATTGTAGTAGGCGCATCGGACATTTACGAAGCAAGATGTCGCAGATGTTTTGAACCACCAGAGGAATAAAAAAATAAAAAGCGGAGAGATTAATGAAACTACTTTCCTTCCTGAACGGACTTTTGGGGATGCTTGTAATAATAGGGATTGCCTTCCTAATTTCAAACAACAAAAGAAGAGTTAACTGGCGACTTGTAATATCTGGTCTTCTAATTCAAATTGTATTTGCCGTTTTTATCTTGAAAGGAAGAGAACTTGCAGTTTTGTGGTCACCACTTGGATGGCCAAAAATTTTATTTGAATGGATAAGTAAAGCTTTCGTCATTATACTTGGTTTCACAATTGAAGGCGCGAAATTTGTTTTTGGAAATCTTGCCATAAGCCCTGGGCAAGACAACTCGTTCGGATTTTTCTTCGCTTTCCAAGTTCTACCGACGATAATTTTCTTCTCCTCGTTGATGTCTGTGCTTTATTTTCTTGGTGTAATGCAAAGGGTTGTTCAAGCGATGGCCTGGGTGATGTTGCGTTTGATGGGAACAAGTGGAGCCGAGAGCTTGTCTTGCACCGCAAATATATTCGTTGGACAGACCGAAGCTCCACTTATGGTAAGACCTTTCATAGCGTTAATGACGATGTCTGAACTTCTGGCTATAATGGTTGGCGGTATGGCAACGATAGCTGGTGGTGTAATGGCTGCTTATGTTCAAATGCTTGGATATTCATTTGCGCAAGCACATAATCTTGATATAATGACAGCACAAGTCAAATTCGCCGAACAGCTTCTCGGCGCAAGCGTAATGGCTGCCCCAGCTGCACTTGTGATGGCAAAAATAATGTGGCCTGAAACGGAAGAACCTGTAACAAAGGGAACGGTCAAAGTTAAAGTTGAAAAAACGGCTCAAAATGTCATTGAAGCTGCTGCTGAGGGTGCTTCAAATGGACTTCATCTTGCATTAAATGTCGGGGCAATGTTAATCGCTTTCATCGCTTTGATAGCAATGACAAATTGGGGTCTTGAAAAAATAGGCGCAATAGTTGGCATAAATGATTTTTTAATTCAGAAATTTGGTTCACCGCTTAAACTTGAACTTATCTTCGGTCTCATCCTTCAATTTATAGGGGTTGCTATAGGAATACCCTGGCAGGATGCTTTAAACTTCGGAAGTTTGCTTGGCACCAAGATAGTTTTGAACGAATTCGTCGCATATTTAAAGTTTTCAGAGCTTATAGCGCAAAACAAAATCGTCCTTGAAAAAACAATTACTATGACGACATTTGCCCTGTGTGGCTTTGCTAACTTCTCATCCATAGCAATTCAGATCGGAGGCATAAGTCCAATGGCTCCAAACAGAAGGGCTGACCTCGCACGGCTCGGCTTAAGAGCTGTAGCAGGTGGAACACTCGCAAATCTTATGACCGCAACAATAGCTGGCGTTCTGGTCGGCTAAGTTAACACTTGAATTAAAAACTCAAATGGAGTCGCAATCGCTCTTACGATAGAAAAGAAAATGGTTGAAAAAGCTGGAACTCTCATCAAAAATATCACAATGAAAATTCCAAAGAATCCTATTTGTCTATAACTTTCACCCAATCTATCGGGCAAAATTGAAGCAAGCACATGCGAGCCATCAAGCGGTGGAACCGGTATCAAATTGAAAACGCCTAATACGATGTTCAAATAGATTCCACTATAAAACATCTTCACGAGAAACTCATGAGCAAACTTTATAAGATCAGAATTAAAAGAGTTGAAAAAATCGCTCAAATTTAAAAGTATGATCACGAAGAGAGCGCAACAAAACGCAAGAAATAAGTTTGAAATTGGTCCAACCGCAGAGACAAGAATTGAATCCCTTTTATAATTTCTGAAATTAAGTGGATTAACTGGAACAGGTTTTGCCCAAGCTATAAAAACACGACCGGCAACGAGTATTGAAAATAGAGGGACAAGAATTGAACCGAAAAGGTCAATGTGTGGTATTGGGTTCAGGGTTAATCTGCCCATGTATTTAGCGGTTGGATCACCGCATTTTAAAGCAATATATCCGTGCATCACTTCGTGGACGACAACGCTGAAAAGAAGAATTGGGATTATATAAAGTGTTTCCATTTTCAATTGTGATTGAATTTTGAATTCATAATGTGTTTTTCAACTACCTCAATAATTCTCTCAACCTTCTCAAATCCGCTATCAATCGCTTTTTTATCTTTAAGCTCTCTATAATATCCTCCGATGTGAAGTATTCCATAAGCACTATCAAACAAATTCATCAAAATATCCCTATCCTTGTGTTAAGTTTTCTCAACATCTCAAAATAACTTGTGACATTTTTAAGACGCTTGGTTGCGCTTTTTTCATCAATGAGGTTAAATTTTATAAAAATTGCCTTTAACGCCTCAAGTCCAGCAAGATAATCTATCCCACTTGCGCTTGACACACGTCTTAGATCCTTGTATATACCGACAACCTTATCAACACCTGCTTTCTTTAATTCTTTTCGTGCGTTCTTCAAAAATCGCTTGGCATAAATTAATTTTTCTCTTTTAACATCCATTTCCCCTAATCTTTATAAGTTTAAAAAAAAGAGAAGTGCCGAAGGTGGGAGTCGAACCCACACGGGGTTTTGAGCCCCACGGGATTTTGAGTCCCGCGCGTCTTCCAGTTCCGCCACTTCGGCATTTTGCATTTAAAATATAAAAAGAGCGGAAAAATTTTGCAAGTTTTGAAATGAATTTTTAACTTTAAACTTGTTGAAAACAAATTTTATCAGGATGGACTTGTTTAAGCAAGTTTTATACGAGACGAAAGGAAAAATCGCACTCATAACCCTCAACAGACCGGAAAAAAGAAACGCATTGAACCCGGAGCTTATTGACGAACTTGACAAAGCCTTTGAAATGGCAATGGATGAGAACATACGATGTGTTATTTTAACTGGAGCTGGAAATTCTTTTTGTGCTGGGGCAGACCTTGAATATCTTCAAAAAATTTCAAATTTAAACTCCTATGAAAATTACGCTGATGCAGAAAAACTTGCTCAACTTTACAAAAAAATTTTCACCTTCCCCAAAATAACAATTGCAATGGTAAATGGTTTTGCACTCGCTGGTGGCTGTGGGCTCGCAAGCGTTTGTGATTTCGTAATAGCTTCAAAAGAAAACGCTAAGTTCGGTTATACAGAGACAAGAATAGGTTTCATCCCTGCAATTGTTATGACTTTTTTAATACGAAGGATAACTGGCTCAAAAGCCAGGGAACTTTTAATTCGCGGGAATATAATTGATGCTGACGAGGCAGTCAAAATTGGTCTCGCCAACTACTCCGTCCCAGATGCTGATCTGAAAAACTTCACATTTCAATTCGCAGATGAGTTAATCTCTGAGACAAGTTCCGAGTCAATAAAATTTGTAAAAGAGATGCTTTCAAATGTATATTTTATGTGTCTTGGGTCGGCAATTGAATATGCAAAAGGCATGAACTCTATCTCACGGCTCACTGACGATTGCAAAAAGGGTATAAACGCGTTTCTTAAAAAAGAAAAAATAAAATGGTGAAATGAACGAGGTTAAACTTGAAGAAGTCAGTCGGAAGTTAAAAGGCATAATCAGAAGCGTCCCAAATTTTCCAAAGGAAGGGATTATCTTCAGAGACATAACAACCCTTCTAAAGGATAAGGAAGCATTTAAACTTGCCGTTGACACATTTTATCAAAAGTATAAGGATTTAAAAATTGACAAAGTGGTAAGCGTTGAATCACGTGGTTTTATCTTTGGTTCAATCCTTGCTTATTTGCTTGGAGCTGGATTCGTCCCAATTAGAAAGCCAGGAAAACTTCCAGCTGAGAAGATACGCCAAGAATATCAACTTGAATACGGAATGGACGCAATGGAAGTTCATATTGATGCAATTCAACCTGGTGATAAAGTTCTTGTCCACGATGATCTTCTCGCAACTGGTGGCACGGTCTCAGCTGCGTGCAAATTAATTGAACGGCTTGGTGGCGAAGTCGTCGGAATATGCTTTTTAATAGAGCTGAGTTTCTTAAACGGTAGAGAACGACTTAAAAATTACGATATCTTCTCAATTGTCAAATATAACAGTGAACAAGAACTCTGATGGAAAGCAACTTTACTCTAACCGCAACTCAAGCTATACAAGCAATTCTATCACCAGCGGTTATGATTTCGTCAAGCGCTTTCTTTCTCTCCGGTCTAAACGCGAGACATTCAACACTTGTTAACAGGGTAAGATTACTAAACGATGAGAAGCGGAAATTGATAAAAGAACTTATCAGACAAGGTGAGCTTGAATATACGGAGAATGTCAGATTTTTAAGCGTAAAAAATCAAATTGATATACTTGTTCGCAGGGTTTGGTATATCAGAAACGCGATGCTATGCCATATTTCAGCAGCTATATTTTTTGTAATGACTTCGTTTGCGATCGGTTTAAATATATTTTTCACCTCTCCATTTATAAGAGAGCTTCCACTTTATCTTTTCGTCCTCGGGCTTTTACTTGTCCTTTGCGGAGTTTGTTTCCTTGGAATTGATGTTCTTGTTTCTTATCGTGTCATCTTAATTGAGGTAAAAGGGGAGGAATGACACAGGAAAAGATTAAAATCGTGACTACAAATCGTAAAGCGCATCATGAATATGAAATCCTTGAAACCATAGAAGCTGGGCTCGTGCTAAAGGGAACAGAAGTGAAATCTCTAAGGCAGGGAAAAGTTAGCATTCAAGATAGCTATGCTATAATTAAAAATGGTGAAGCTTGGCTTTTGAACATGCACATCAGTCCGTATGAATACGGTAACATTTATAATCACGATCCGCTGAGAGATAAAAAACTGCTTCTTCACAAGCGTGAGATAATACGACTCGCAACGAAAATCAAGGAGAGGGGTTTGACTTTAATCCCACTGAAAGTTTACTTTAAAAATGGAAAGGCAAAAGTTGAACTTGCACTTGTCAGAGGGAAGAGGAAATACGAAAAGAAAGAAGACATAGCTGAAAGAGACCTGCAAAGGGAACTTAAACGAAAATACGCCGATAAGTATAGAGAATAAAAACAAAATGCTTCAACTGAGTTGAAATTCCCAAGCGTAAACGAACAAATGGACTTAATAAAATATGGCGTTGTGGAGATAATCCCGGAGGATGAACTTGTCAAAAAAATTGAAAATTCAATCAAAACCGGCAGACCGTTAAAGGTAAAGCTCGGATGCGATCCAACAAAACCCGATCTTCACCTTGGACATTCAGTCGTATTAAGGAAATTACGCCACTTTCAAGAGCTCGGGCATATTGCTGTCCTTATAATTGGTGACTTTACAGCGATGATCGGCGATCCATCGGGGAGAAGCAAAACAAGACCCCAACTTTCATTTGAAGAGACGAGAATAAACGGGCAAACTTATTTTGAACAAGCAAAGAAAATTTTACTGCCTGAGAGAGTTGAAATACGATACAATTCCGAATGGCTTGGGAAAATGACATTTGAAGATGTTATACGACTTGCAAGCAAATATACTGTCGCAAGAATGCTTGAAAGAGACGACTTCAGCAAAAGATATAAATCGGGAGAACCAATAAGCATACACGAACTTTTGTATCCATTAGCTCAAGCAATGGACTCGGTAGCAATTGAAGCGGATGTTGAACTTGGCGGAACCGATCAAAAATTTAATCTCCTTGTAGGAAGAGATATTCAAAGGGAATTCGGTCAAGAACCCCAAGTTATAATAACAATGCCCCTTCTCGTTGGAACCGATGGTGTTGAGAAAATGAGCAAATCCCTTGACAATTATATTGCCTTCAATGATCCACCATTTGAAATGTATGGAAAGACGATGTCAATCCCAGATGAGCTCATATATGATTACTTTCTCTTAACAACCGATTTGTCCCCAACCGAGATTGAAAATATCAAAAAACAGCTAAACGACCCAAGCGTCAATCCAAGGGACTTAAAAAGACGCCTTGCTTGGGAACTCGTCAGGATGTATCATGGAGTTGAAGAAGCAAATAAAGCACAGGAAGAATTTGACAAAATTTTTGTAAGGAAGGAGATCCCTGATGAAATTGAAGAATTTGAAATTGAACGGGGTAATGGAAAAATAAGAGTTGTAGACCTTCTCGTTCAAACTGGACTTGCAAATTCAAAAAGTGAAGCAAAAAGGTTAATTCAACTTGGTGGTGTTAGCATTGATGGCACCAAAATCAACGATATTGACGCCATAGTTGGACTTGAAAAATCATTCGTTATCAAAGTTGGGAAGAGAAAATTTTTAAGGATAAAGCCAAAATTTAAAAACTAACTTTAAAGGAGGGTAAAGGAAAGTTGTACGTCCCAACAAAAATGTTTTTGACCAAGGGAGTTGGACGACATAAGGAGAAATTAACAAGTTTTGAAATGGCTCTGCGTGATGCTGGGATCGCGCAGTTCAATCTCGTCCGCGTCTCAAGCATATTCCCACCCGGGTGTAAAATAATCCCCAAAAACAAAGGACTTGAATATCTCAAACCCGGTCAAATCGTCCATGTCGTCATAAGCCAAGAATCAAGCAATGAACCAAACCGATTAATAGCTGCTTCAATCGGGGTTGCCATCCCAGCCGATTCAGAACAATTTGGATATTTATCCGAGCATCATGCTTTCGGTCAAACTGACGACAAGGCGGGTGAATACGCTGAAGACCTCGCAGCTACGATGCTTGCGACAACACTTGGGCTTGAGTTTGACCCGAATACAAGTTGGGATGAACGCGAACAGGTTTGGAAAATGAGTGGGAAAATTGTCAGAACCTTCAATATAACACAATCAGCCATTGTAGATAAAACTGGATTATGGACGACAGTTGTAGCTGCTGCTGTTTTAATTCCTTAAAAAGGTAAGAAGGAAAGGGCAGGCGGGGGGAACCTGCCCTGCGGGGGAACCCAGGGCGGGGGATACCCTGGGTGAGGGAAACTCTTTTTGCTTTTTCCATTACAAATATAATACGAGTTTAGATAAAAGTCAAGCTAAAATAGCAATGTTAAGCGATATACAAAATTTTCTTGACGAACTCAAAATTAAAAACAATAGCCCCCGAACAATTGAAAGTTATAAACAAACCCTCATGGAATTCTATCACCATATTAAAAAAGATTCAAACGAAATCACACGCGAGGATATACACAATTATTTGATCTTTTTAAATGAAAGGGGGCTACAAAAATCAACAATCGCCCTTAAACTAGCAATTCTAAAATCATTTTTTAAGTTCTTGCTCAAACATAAAAAAATCAATATTAATCCAACCGTTGGCTTTTCCGTTAAGAAGGAGAAAAAACTACCCGTCTTTCTAAGCGAAGAAGAGATAAAAACAATACTTGAAAAAGCACAATCCCCTCTTGAAAAAGCAATCCTTGAACTTCTGTATGCAACCGGAATGAGAGTGAGCGAATTATGTAATTTGAACCTGTTTGACATTAACTGGGAAAAAAGAATAATCAAGGTTCAGGGGAAAGGCGGGAAAGAGAGATTTGTGCTTTTTAATGAATCAGCAGAAAGAGCTTTGAAAATCTATTTAGCACAAACAAATCAATCTTATCCACCCAGTGAATCAGTTAATGAAATCGCCCTTTTTACGATAAACGGGAAAAGAATCACGAGAAATCAGGTGTATAGAATAGTCAGAAAATACCTTAAAACCGAGCGAAAAGGTCCACATATTTTACGCCATACATTCGCAACGCATTTGTTGAATCGTGGTGCTGATCTCGTGAGCGTGAAAGAACTTTTAGGCCACGCGGATATTAAAACCACGCAAAAGTATACCCATGTTA
>NZ_FAOO01000028.1:0-17422 GCF_900070205.1 Candidatus Thermokryptus mobilis
ATAAGTTCGTATGTTTGGTGTGGATTGGATGGCATGCCTGGAAGCACAAGGGGTTGTTTTAGCTGTGTAGGATTTACTTATTTGGCGCTGGATATTTGAGGGTGGATATGGTTTCTTGAAATTCCAATGACAGGAAAAGTTGAGGGAATTGTAATCTTTGGTGATAAAATTTATTAGTTCATCCAAATATAATTTGCATGTTTTCAATTTAGATGGATACTCCAATATTATCGCCACTTCTGAATTTACAGGATTTATTTTTCATCATTGTTCAGGTGCCAAGCGAGGGCAAGGCAAAGAATACTTGTTTACATTGACGGGGAAAATTACATTTATTTTTCATACCAGCCCCATCCAGCGGTGGGAAAGGATACCTTGCCAAATCCTATGATTTACGTGAAAGTTTGGGAAGGGAGAGCAAGTTAGGATGTTTATATTTTGTTTTTTTGTGTGAGTGCTTTAAATTAAAATTTGGAATTTGTTTTCGGTAAACAAAATTCTATGGGTTTATGTTTATCTTCGGTTGAAATCCTTGAAGTTTCAAGTTTTTTCGTTTTTGCAAGTTGGGGGAAGTGAAATGCTCTAATTTGATTATTTTGACTTCTTTTATTAAAATTTTAACAGGATTTAAAAAATTTATAAATCAATAGAAGTGGATTTTGAGCAAAGTTATAGCGAATATAAAAGGGTTATAGATGAACATTTAAAGCGAGCACTTTTAGATGGTGAGCCGGATTTATTATATGAGCCGGTTAGATATATTTTATTTGCTGGGGGGAAAAGATTAAGACCTGTTCTTCTGCTCCTTGCGTGTGAGTTACTTGGTGGAAATCCTTTCACTGCTTTGAATGCTGCGATTGCGGTTGAAATTTTCCATAATTTCACGCTTGTTCACGATGACATAATGGATAAGGCGGATATGAGGAGAGGAATTGAGACGATACATAAAAAATGGGATTTGAACACCGCAATTTTGAGTGGAGATGTGATGTTTGCCATTGCTTATAGATTTCTTACAAAGTTGGAGGTTAAAAGATTTAATGAAATCGTTGATGCTTTCACAAAAGCTGCTATAGAGGTTTGTGAGGGTCAGGCACTTGATTTGAAGCTTGAGACAAGTTTTGATGTTGGGATTGATGATTATATTGAAATGATAAGTAAAAAAACTGCGTCACTTATAAAGCATTCGGTGAAAATTGGGGCTTTAATCGCCGATGCTGATGAAGGGGAAATCCAGGCGATTGAGAGTTATGGTTTAAATCTCGGGCTTGCGTTTCAACTTCAGGATGACCTTCTTGATGTGGTTGCAGGGGAGGACTTTGGGAAATCAATAGGTGGGGATATTGTCAATGGAAAGAGGACTTTCCTGCTTTTGAGGGCACTTCAAAGGGCAGAGGGAAAGGAAAGAGAGATATTGTTAAGGGTTTTCAACCGAGATGGTGTGGATTCTTCGCTTGTTCCTTTGGTTAGGGATATTTACTATTATTATGGTGTGATTGATGAAACGCAGGAGATGGTAAAACTTTATACCGACATAGCGATAAATTCAATAAGAGTTTTACCTGAAAATAACGCAAAAGATATGTTGATTTGGCTTGCAAATAAACTTTGTGAGAGAAAGATATAAAATGATTAAGAAGGAGGTTGAGATTAAAAATAGAACCGGGCTACACACTCGTCCTGCTGCGATGCTTGTGAAACTTGCTTCTAAGTTTAAGTCGGATTTTTTCATTGAGAAGAACGGAGTTGAGATAAATGGGAAAAGTATAATTGGTGTGATGTCACTTGCGGCGGAACAGGGTTCAAGGCTTATTTTGAGGTTTGAGGGTGAAGATGAAGAAGAGGCAGCTAAGGCAATAGTTGCTCTATTTGAGTCGGGTTTCGGTGAGCTTGAGGGGTTAAAAAACGAAGAAAATAAAAATGGTCAAGGGCAAAGTTATTGAAGGTATACCGGCTTCTCCGGGCATAGCAATAGGGGTAGCGTTGAAGTATGAAAAGTTGAAGCCGAAGATTTTGAAGAAAGAGCTTAAAGAAGAGGAGGTTTCAGGTGAGATTGAGAAGTTTTTGATGGCGATTGAGAGATCAAAAAGTGAGTTGCGAAAAATTTTAACGCTCGCCGTAGAAAAGCTTGGTTCAAAAGGGGCTGAAATTTTTGAAGCGCAAATTTTAATGCTTGACGATAAGACGATAATAGACAAGATAATTGAAAGGATAAAGGGGGAGAAGCTCAACGCTGAATTTATCATCCAGGATGAAATTGAAAAGTACATAAAGTTTATGCAGGGCTCCGGGGATGATTATCTCAAAGAAAGGGCGCACGACCTTGAGGATTTGAAAAACAGGGTGATAAGGAACATTCAACAGCAGAAGTGGCTTTCAAGGTTTGATACATCAAGAATTGTGGTTGCGGAGAACCTTACCCCCGCTGATACAATTCTATTCAGCCGAAATCAAGTTTTAGGTTATGCCACCGATCTTGGTGGTATGACCTCTCACACAGCGATACTTGCAAGAGCACTTAAAATACCCGCTGTGGTTGGCTTAAAAGAGGCGACGAAATCTATAAAAACCGGTGACCTTGTTATACTTGATGGTTATAAAGGGATTTTGATAATCAACCCAGAACAAGATGTCGTTGAAGAATATCAAAACAAAATAAAACGAATAGCTGAGTTTGAGCGTAAACTTGAGGATTTTAAATTTGTTCCAGCGGTTACTATTGACGGTAGAAAGGTAACAATTCTTGCAAACATTGAATTTCCTGAAGAAGTGAATGAGGCGCTTGAAAGCGGAGCTGAAGGGGTTGGTTTGTTCAGAACTGAATATATAATAAGCAACGGGACTATCCCCGAAGAAGATGAACAGTTTGAGGAATATTTTAAAGTTGCTGAAAAAGTTTATCCTTATAAAGTTGTCATAAGGACTTTTGATGTGGGTGGTGATAAAATTTTTAGAGATTATCATAGAGAAGATAATCCCTTTCTTGGTTGGCGTGGGATTAGAATTGGGCTTGATAAGCCGGAAATTTTATTATCTCAATTGAGGGCGATTTTAAGAGCAAGTGTAAAGAAAAATGTGTGGGTTATGTTTCCGATGGTGTCAAGTATTGATGAAGTGAGAGAGGTGAAAAAATATATTGATTTGGCGAAGGCACAGCTTAAGGAGAAGAATATACCTTTTGATGAAAATATAAAAGTTGGCGTTATGATAGAAACGCCTTCTTCTGCTTTGATGGCGAAGGAAATTGCACGGGAAGTTGATTTCTTTAGTATAGGAACCAATGATTTGATTCAGTATACGCTTGCGGTTGATAGGGGGAATGAAACGGTTGCGAAAATTTTTCAGGAATTCCATCCTGCTGTATTAAGGTTGATACAATTCGTTGTTGAATCTGCGCAACGGGCGAAAATACCTGTTTCCGTTTGTGGAGAAATGGCTGCTGATCCATATGCAACAGTTCTTCTTGTAGGGTTTGGGCTTGATGAGTTAAGCGTTACCCCAAAGATGATACCTGAGATAAAGCGGATAATAAAAACGATTAAATTCAAAGATGCAAAAAGGATAAGCAAGCGTGCTCTTGTTTTCAAAACACAAGATGAAGTAAAGAACTTTTTAATGAAGGAACTGAAGGGGATAATCCCAGAAATTGAAATTTAAAATCAAATGGAGGGAAAATGCTAAAACTTGATGACATTAAAAAGTATGACCGTTCGGATATGTTCTCAAAAATTGCAAATTTTCACAAGCAGATAAGGGATGCGGTTTCAATCGGAGAAAAATTCAATCCGAATTTTCAGCTAAAAAAATTAACAAAATCGTTCTCACCGGACTTGGTGGCTCAGCAATAGCTGGGGATTTGCTTCGCTCTTATCTTTCAGATGAGATAAAAGTTCCGATAATTGTAAACAGGGATTATTTTTTGCCCAAGTTTGTTGATGATAAAACACTTTTAATCGTTTCAAGTTATTCAGGGAACACAGAAGAAACGATCTCGGCGTATAAAGATGGGGTTAAAAAGAAGTCCAATATACTTTGTATAACTTCAAATGGCGAAATTGAAAAGATGGCGTTGAAGAAAAAACATCCGGTTATAAAAATACCATCTGGTTATCCACCAAGAGCTGCTCTTGGGTATTCATTTTTTCCGCTTCTTGTTTTATTTTCAAAGCTTGGTTTAATAAAAAGCAAAAAAAGGGAAATAAATGAGACGATAAATCTCGTTGAAGAAAAGTCAAAAATTTACTCAAACCCGGAACACGAGGAAAACATCGCTTATAAAATTGCGCTTCGTGTTGTTGGTTCTTTGCCTTTTATTTATGCTTGTGGGAAATTTGACGCTGTCGCTATGAGATGGGTTTGTCAAATTGAAGAGAATGCGAAAATGCTGGCACATTTTAATGTCTTCCCAGAAATGAACCATAATGAAATAGTTGGTTGGTCTGGGGAAGTTGGTGGAAGTTTCAAAGAGATTACAAGCAAGATAAGTGTAATAATTTTGCGAGACGACGGTGAATATGAAAGGGTTAAGTATAGGATTGAAATAACGGATGAATTGATGAGACCTTATGCGAGTGAGGTCTTGAATATATTTTCCGAAGGTAAATCCCTACTTGCGAGAATGTTTTCGCAGATTTATCTTGGTGATTGGGTAAGTTTTTATCTTGCCATTTTAAATAATGTTGACCCAACTCCTGTTAAGCCAATTGAATACTTGAAATCGGAACTTGCAAAGTTATAAGAAATTGGCGGGGATAAAATCCCTGCCAATTGTCTTTACCAACCGCTGAAGATACCACCATCTACATAATCCCAAAGTATGAAGCCGACATATCTGTATTTAAATGGGGTTCCACCATAAATTGGGATTTCTCTTCCTATGGAAATTGCAAGATGACCTCGTTTTGTCAGTGCGATGTAAATTTTGGGAACAAGTGATATCATATGCTCGCTTGATCCGAGATTTTTCATCCCAAGAAGCTCTATCCCCGGGAATATTCCTCGTTTTCCTTCTGGAAGTATTAATGTAGATGAAATCCCATAAATTAGTTCAGGGTTTCCTTTGCTTTTGTTCACAGGCGCTTCAATTTTAACACTTCCCTGAAGCTCAATCTTTTCACCTATACCTTTCGCTCCAGTTATATATGGAGTGAGAACAACCGTTCCCTTACCGAATCCTTTGGCTTCATTTCCTGTGGGAAGGGAGAATTCAAATCCTGCTGTCAAAATTGATAAGTTTTTATAGTTGTCGTAAAATGCATATTTGAGTCCAAGTTCAAAGTCGCCTATACCGGTTGTATTTTGAACAGAGGACTTTAAATTTTGAACAGGGAGTTTGACTTCATATTGAAATCTTGTTGCGAATCTATTCGCATAGTAAAGGAGGACTTTTGTATCGCTGACATTGTGTCCATTTTCAAATTTATAAGTATAGGTCGGTATGAGTAAAGCCTCCTGTTCAACATATGCTTTTGTTACATAATGTGCTCTTATGAAGTTAAGCTCGCCTTGAGGATATTTCTTTTGATCAACGAATGATTTTATATGTTCAATTACATCATATATTTGTTCATCTGTGAAGACATCGCCGAAAGCAGGCATCGTTTGTGAAAGACCGCGAACAGGTCCACCATATTTTATAACCGCATACCAATCTTTTCTTGGCTCTCTTGTATTAAAGTATTCGTCTGTAAAGTCAGGTGGTGGAACATCCCAATTTTGTTTTATTTCTTCAGGTATATTCCCCTTTCCATCAATGCCGTGACATTTTGCGCAAAAAGTTTCATATATTTGGCGACCGTTCATCGTTTTAATTGTTTCAAAATCAATCACTTGTTCGGTGGTGTCTTGGGGGAATAGCGGGCTAAAGAGCAATAAAAGTAAAGGAATTACGATTTTCATTTCTGAATAATTTTGTTTTAATTTGTGTTTAAAAGAGTATCCCAGCGCCGTGCTTATAGACAAGCTCACCACCTCTTAATCCTGTCTGAATTAAGAAGTAAATTCCTACAAGTGAAAGAATAAATGGGATTAAATTCGTTTTGAAGTTGAGTTTGCCAGTTCTCATCAGAACCACCTTAATTATGAAAACGATCAAGAAGGTCAAGCCGGTTAATTTTGCAAATGTTTCGTGTGATTTAACAAGTTCGGCAACCTGTTGGATATTTTCAATTGCCTCTGCGGACGCTTCCCCTGATAAAAGAGTTGGAATGACCGAAATCAGCCCGATAAAAAGCGTTAAAACAGATGAATTTTTGATCCAATCCTTCCTAAAGATAAACCAGAGGATTTCAAGTAGAACGAAAGTTGTCAAAAGGGCGATTGGGAAATGAACAATCATTGGATGTATAGGCATTTCAACAGTCTCTTTTTTATTTAAATTTAAGCAATGTGGGATTAAAATCTGATTAAAACCGGATTAGAATTTATTAATTTTTGTGCAAAAACTTGATTATGATTTTCAGTGAAGTTATTTTTGAGATGAGATAAAAAGAGAAGTTCAAGGTTTGGATATGAAGATTCTTTTGATTGAGGATGAAAAGGAACTCACAAGGACATTGAAGAAAGGTCTGAGGGAGGCTGGTTATAATGTTGATGTTGTTTATGATGGTGATTCAGGCGTTTCACTTGCTGTGACGGGTAGATATGATTGTATAGTTCTTGATTACAGGTTGCCGAAATTAAATGGGCTTGAGGTTTGTCGTGAGATAAGAAGAAACAAAGTTAACACACCAATTTTGATGCTTACCGTTGTAGATTCAGTTGAAATGAAAGTTCAATGTCTTGATGCTGGAGCTGATGATTATCTGACAAAGCCGTTTTCATTTTCAGAGCTTTTAGCTCGTATTCGCGCTCTGACGAGAAGGTCAAGGTCTGGTTCAAATATAATTCAAGTTGAGGATTTAGTTTTAAATCCATCAAGCAGAACCGTAACAAGAGGGGGTAAAAAGATTTATCTGACGCCAAGAGAGTATGACTTGCTTTATTTTCTGATGGTAAATCAGGGAAGGGTTGTTACGCGAATGGAAATCGCTGAAAATGTCTGGGGAATTAACTTTGATAGAGGGACAAATTATGTTGATGTTTACATCAATTATTTGCGCAAGAAGATTGATCACGGATTTAATAAAAAATTGATCCATACTGTTCGTGGCGTTGGATATGTTTTGGATGTTGAAAACAGGAGGAAATAAAATGATGAGTTACAGATCGCTTAGATTTAGAATTGTTTTTTGGTATTCAATTGTCTTCGTTTTGGCTTTTGTATTAATTGAAATTGGGATTTATCTCTATCTTGATCGCTCTCTTCATCGTGAAATTGATATGGCACTGAGCAGGGAAGCGGTTGAGTTTGCGGAGAAGCTTATGGTTAAGTCAGGCGTGATTTTTATCTCTGATTCGGTTGAGTTCAGAGAACCAGAGCATTTTTATTTGAGTGATGCATCGGTATTTTTCAGGATATTTGATAAGAACTTAAATCTTGTTGCAATTTCTGAGAACTTAAAGAGGGCAAATTTTGTAATTCCGAATCCTGAAAGGGTGGATGTTGAAGGGGCAAAGGAGATTGAAATTAACGGCAAAAGATTGCGAATTTTTTATCTTCCAATAAGGGATGAGAATGGTTTATTTGGTCTTATTGAGATGTCAAAGTTTGAAGGGGCGGTTCAGACGGCGATGGGGCTTTTGAGGACATCTCTTTTTTTGGCTTTGTTGCTTGCGATTATAATTGTCTCTTATGGTGGTGGGGTGATAGTTTCAAAGTTTATAAGTCCACTTGAACAAATAATTGACAAAGCCGATAAAATAAACGCCGAGAATCTAACGGAGAGAATAAATGTTAACCAGAGCAACCCGCCTGATGAAATAGTCAAACTTGTTAATTCACTAAATAGATTGCTTGAAAGGTTGGAGAGGTCGTTTAAGCAAATCGCACAGTTCACATACGATGTTTCACATGAGCTTTTAACTCCGCTGACGGTGATGAAAGATGAAATTGAAATTTCTTTGATGAGAAGAAGAAAGGTGAAGGATTATATTCAAACATTAAATGTCGTTTATAGACAGGTCAATAGATCAATTGACATAATCAGGTCAATGCTTTATCTTGCGAAGGTGGAGGCGGGCGTGATAAATGTTAATTTGCGTGAGGTAAATCTACCCGAATTAATTCGTGAAGTGATTTTGACACTGAACCATAAAGCGAAAAGGAAGAACATAAAGGTCAAGTTCAATTGTGATTCTATTTTGATTTCAAAAACGGACGAAAATATTCTTTTTGAGGCATTGAAGAACATACTTGACAATGCGATAGAATATACAGGTAAAAACGGGAGTGTTGAAATAAAGTGCGAAAGGGTAGGGAAGTGGTTGGAAATTTCTATAAGTGATAATGGTATTGGCATTAGTGCAGATGATCTTCCTTATATTTTTAACAGATTTTATCGCGGGCGCCATGCGCTTGAACTTAATCCTACGGGCACCGGGCTTGGTCTTGCTCTTACCAAATCAATGATAGAGCTACTCAAAGGAAAGATCAATGTTTCAAGCGAACTTGGTAAAGGAACAACATTTATAGTTCAAATCCCAGCATAGTCATTTCATTTGTTCAACGAATTTTTGCTTTGATAATTCAGCTCTTAACTTAAAGAAGTATTTGAATGTCAAAACTATAACTCCTGAGGCAAGCGAGAGCAAAAGGATATCTGTTATCGTCAGCGTTAAATTCTTTGATTCAATGTATTTTTTAAGCAAGATTGAAAGCGAAGCCATAGTCGTGATGATCATAAATCCAGCTGGGATGGCAGCAAAGTAGGCTTTTATTGATTTTTGTGCAAACCAAGCTGTGACAGCGACAAGTGTAAGAGCAGCGAGAAGTTGATTTGCCGAGCCGAATATCGGCCAAATTTTTTGATAGCCATTTGTGAATGATAAAATCGCGGTTAAAATTATTGCAAGGAGGGCATTGAACATCCTTGATTCAAGAATCGCTGGTTTTTTTACGAAAAGAACATTCCAAAGCTCCTCAAAGAAATATCTCATCAATCTGAACAAGGTGTCAATTGTTGTGATAAGGAATCCTTCAAGCATAAGAATTCCGAATATAGTTCCAAAGAATATCGGTATCCCAAGCCCATTGTTAAGTGTTTTACCGACGCTGACGGCGAAAGCAAGTGGGGCGTTGCCTTGTTTTAAATGGCCGTTTTCAATTGGCCAGACAAGCTCTTTGTAGTGTTCAAAGTCAACTGCTGAAAGTATAACTAAAAGAACAGACATCCCAAGAAGCGACTCAAGAAGCATCGCACCGTATCCGATCA
This sequence comes from Candidatus Thermokryptus mobilis, assembly GCF_900070205.1. Lineage (NCBI taxonomy): Bacteria > Pseudomonadati > Candidatus Kryptoniota > Candidatus Thermokryptus > Candidatus Thermokryptus mobilis. The sequence continues at coordinate 9,312 of NZ_FAOO01000028.1, forward strand.
AATGTGTGTATTTTTCATTTGAAATTTGTTTTGATGTTGTTCCTGTAGCTATAAGAGAATGTGCCCCTGATACAGCTCCACAGGCGATTGTCACGAATAGAAATGGCCAGATGGGTCCGAGCGCTTCCATTGAAAGTGAATCTATATTGAAGGTTGGAGCTTGAATTTTAATCCCAGCAAGACCACTTCCAATTATACCTAGGACCATCGTTGCCAACCCAATGTAAAGAAAATGAACATTAGTAAAATCGCGCGGTTGTAAAATTACCCAGACGGGGATCCACGACGCAATGAATGAGTAAATTAAAATTATAACCATCCAAATCTGTGGGTTTAACGATACTGGGAATTTTAATCCGATTATAACTGAAATTAACACTATGGAGAGTGCGATTAAGCTTGCGATGTATGTCTTAATGTGCTTTTTATAAAGAAGATAACCAACAAGCGGTGCAAATATGGTTATGATTATTACTGATGTTGAAGCTATGCCTCCAATTTTGCCATATATTTCACCTTTCACGATTGTAGTTTTTAAAAGCGTTTGGTCGGGGGGAAGTCCAAGCTTTGAGATCGGATAAGTTGAGGTCAGAGCGATCGCGGTAAGTTGTAAGAAAGCAGCGTTTACAAGCATTATCAGTAAAATAGCAAATGAAAGGAAAAGTGCAAATCCAGTATTCCCAAGCGTTTTCTTTGCTATATGAGCGATTGAGCGACCGTTTTCTCTAACACTTACAAAAAGGGCTGAGAAATCGTGAACCGCACCTATGAAAATGACCCCAAACAATAGCCACAGCCAAGCTGGGATGAATCCATAAATTAACGCAAGCGTTGGTCCGATTATTGGGCCAGCAGCAGCTATTGAAGCATAATGATGCCCCAAAAGTACAATAGGTTTCGCTGGCACATAATCAACACCGTCATTTATCCTAACAGCTGGGGTCGGTAAATTTGGATTTACACCGGATCTGCGCGCCACATATTTGCCCCAAGTGAAAAACCCAATTGTAAGACCCGCGATAGAAAGAAGCATAGCAACTGCGATGTTCATTTAAATACCTCCAAGTTTGTTTTATTGGAATGCATTTTCAATATGGTTTATGGTAAACTTCCCATCTTTAAATGTTATTCCAATCACATCAAACCTGCACTCTGAGAAATTCACATCGTTCATCTGTATAAATGCGTTTGCGATTTTTTTAAGTTGTTCCCTTTTTTTAATCGTTATGGAATCTTCCGGAGAGCCGAATTTATCTGAAAGTTTCATCCTCACCTCAACGAATATCAGAACATCTTTATCCATGGCTATTATATCAATCTCACCGTGTCCGTATCTGTAATTTCTTTTTAAAATTTTGTAACCCTTGCGTGAAAGAAACTTTACAGCTATATCTTCGCCAATTTTCCCTTTGTCCTTCTTCATATCAAAAATTAGAAGAGTTTAAGCAAAACTTCATCAATTCTTATTTGGTTCACCAGCTTAAATGTTTTTCTGTGGATTTCTGTGGGTCCGAATTTTCTTAACTCCTGGAGGTGCTCTTTGGTGGGATAACCTTTGTGTTTTGAAAATTTAAAGTTGGGGTAAAGCTTCTCATATTCGGACATAATCTCATCTCTTAGAACTTTCGCGACAATTGACGCTGAAGCTATAGTAATTGATTTCCTATCCCCTTTTACAATGTTTTTGAAGATAACTCTCTTGCCATTACTGTTTAGCATGTTGTAATTCGTGTCAAAAATATTCCCATCTATTAAGACCACATCGGGTTGAATTTCAATATCTTCAAGTGTTCTTTCCATCGCTTTTCTTGTTGCATTTCTTATGTTCAGCTTATCTATCTCCTCATTTGAGCAAATCCCCACTCCAATATCAATTGCGTTGTTTAAAATTTCGTAAAATATTTTCTCTCTGGTTGAAGGGTAAAGCATTTTTGAGTCATAGATCAACGGATTGAAATAATCTCTCGGCAAAATTACCGCACAGGCAACTACAGGTCCGGCAAGCGGTCCACAACCAGCTTCATCAATTCCAGCTATCATTTCATAACCTTGATCGTAGAACTCTTTTTCAATTCGCTTCATATCTTTTTCCTTTGTTTGTATCATAAACTGCCAAAGTAAATTGCTAAAAGTCCTAAAATCATTTCAAATTTAAGTATATTGCTCAATCTGTTCAAGTTTATCTTGGTTTGGTCTTTAAACAACGATATGACAACATAGATTAATCCAAGGTCAACGGCAGAAACGATCAGAATAAAGTGTTTATTGTAAAATCCGAGCATATATGGGAGGGGCGTAAGCAAAATTAAAATCGCCAGAATAAAAGAGGAAAGCATTATTGATTTTTTTATGCCAGCTTTTATCGGAAAAGTATTTAAACCCGCCTTCATATCTCCTTCAATATCTTCAATGTCTTTTATTATTTCCCTTGCTAAGTTGATCAAAAGTGCGAATACCATCGGTATGATAGCTTCTTTTATATTTTTCGCAATGCTCCCAGCAAATATGAATGCAAGCCCTGTCAAGAAGGCAACTATGAAATTCCCAAACAGAGGGAGTCGCTTTAACCTAAAACTATACAGAAAAATCAGAACTGATGATGATAGCGAAATTAAAAATGGGAGCAAGCCTAGAAAGTTAGATAGAATTATCCCAAGGGAAGTTGTCAAAATATAAAGATAAAGGGCAAGTTTTCTACTTATCAACCCTGAGGGAATTGGTCGTTTTGGTTTATTTATCTTGTCTATTTCAACATCAAAAAAATCATTGATTATGTTTCCACCTGCATCAATTAATGCACCAACGATGCCACCTATAATTGAGAATTTTAAAAGTTTTTCATCTCCGTTTGAAAAAATTAAAACGCTTGCGAATATAGTAAGGAAAGTTATAAAAACATTTGATGGTCTGGTTATTTTTATGATTGCTGTTAATTTTTTAAAATTCACTTTCAACCCCGATATGTATTTTCCCTGTTTTAAATGAGTCTCCCCTGCCGAGGGCGTATATTAAATTGAGCCATCCAATTTTTGAGAAAATTTTCAACCCAAGACCATATCCATAAAGGAGCGATTCAAATGATGAGTTTAATCTTGGCGGAAGCACAGGGTGGTAGATGTAAGCGATGTCAAAAAATGGAAATAGGATAAAGTCGGAGCTTAAGGTGAATCTGTTTTCAAAATTTGCCCAAAGAGCTCTCGTTGCGATGAATTCCCTTTCTCTGTACCCCCTTAAAGTTTTCATCCCACCGAATCTGAAAGCATCTCCTTCATCAATTCTGTCTCCGGAAATCACCCAAAAATTTAATTTTGGGACGAAAACACTTTTTAAAGTTTTGTGAAAGTTAAAGTAAAATTCAAGTTCTATGTTGAATTTGTCCCTTTTTGCTCTTGCAGTTGAAGTTTTTTTATTCCCTAGCTCATAAAAACTTTTTAGAAAAATGCCTGTCTTTGCTAGGTTTATATCGTCGCGAGAATCATAGAAGATGCCTAAGCCGAAGTTCAAAGTTTTGCTCTCATCTATTTTAAATGGTAGATATTCTGTTGCGGTTGGAATAATTGAAGTTTGTGAAATTTGGAAAAAGACCTTAAAAATCTCCGAGACATTTTCCCAACCTGTGAGTTCAAGTTCTGCAGTAAGCTGTGGTTTTCTCATCACATAGGTTGAGTCCTGTTTCCGTTGCTGAAAGAAAAATTCAGCCCCAAGGGGGAAATTAAATATGTAGGGTTCATAATATCTTATCTCAAATTCTTGAGTGTATTTGTTCTCCGAGTTCCACCTTGCACCGAATTTCCTTCCCGTCCCGAAGAGATTCTTTAAAAGAATGTTTATATAACCAACCAAATATCCCCTTGAATTAGCTTCAGGCATGTAGCCGATCACCCCGTCAAATGAGTTCATCCTTCCCTCACTTACCTTTATCAAAATCCCTGATGTTGTATCATTGAAAAAAATCTCCGGGTCGGAAACACTCTCAAATATACCAAGTTTCATCAACCTTTTTTTGATCTGTTTGAATTTCCGCTCGCTGTAAATTTCACCCTTTTTGAACCTTGCTTCTTTAATGATTAAGTTTTCCTTCGTGAGGTTATTCCCAACGATTTTAACATCCTTTATTTTTACAATTTCCCCCTCGTCAATCTTGATTTTAAACCTCACATCGCTGTTTTCGTCAAGTGAAAAGTTTTCAATTTCTATTTGGGCAAGAGGATACCCGATGTTAGCGTATCTATCAAGGATTTTATTTATTCCTCTTTTTAAAGTAGCAGGATAGAAAACATCGCCTCGTTTGATTCCAAGCAGTTCCATAATCTCTTCTGTTTTAAGTGTTTTATTTCCGTAGATTTCAAATTCGCCAACCCTTGCTTGTTTACCTTCATTTATGAAAATTTCAACCTTTTCAGAATCAATTTTAATTGAGTCAATTCTTGCGTAGTAGAAACCATTTTCAATATAGATGTTCAAAATTCTTTCTTTCACCCTTTCAATCACTTCGTTCGAGAAAGAGTTTTGTCCGTTGAATTCTCTTACCGTTGCGATCAAAAGCGCATCTTCTAAGTTCTTGTTTCCGTGTATTTGAATTTTCCCTTGAGCAACGAGCAAGCTTGAGATGATAAGAGATAGAAGGATTTTATATTGTATTTTGCGGATCAACATCAATTGTTAACTTTACACCTTTTGAATTTAATTTTGTTTCGTACTTTTCTTTCAACTGCCAGATTATTTTTGCAAGTTCAGCGCCGTTTTTATCAATTTGTTTTGGGACTTTTATTATTATGTGATATCTGTAGTTTCGCTTTATCTTTGGTATTGCTGCCGGGGATGGTCCCAATAAGTGCACGCCTTGGGGTAGATTTGACTTTAGCTCGTTTGAAAATTCATCTGCGGATGATTCAACATTTTTTTCGTTCTCACCTTTAAATTCAATTAAAATTAAGCGTGTAAATGGCGGATAATTTAGGTCCTTTCTTATCTTCAACTCACTTTCGTAAAATTCAAGTATCTGGTGATTAACGACATAATTGAAGATGTAGTGTTGGGGTTGAAAAGTTTGAATTATTACTTCTCCTTCTTTTTCACTTCTACCCGCACGACCTGAAACTTGCGTTAAAAGTTGGAATGTCCTCTCGCTTGATCTAAAGTCCGGGATAAGCATCGGTATATCAGCTGAGATCACACCTACAAGTGTTACTCTTGAGAAATCAAGACCTTTCGCAACCATTTGGGTTCCAAGTAGGATATCCGCTTCAGCATTTGCGAATTTTTTCATGATTTTATCGTAGGATTTTTTCCCAGCTGTTGTGTCAAGGTCCATTCTTATGATTTTTGCCGATGGGAAAAGAGTTTTTATTTCGTCTTCAACTTTTTGAGTTCCTACTCCTTTCAATTTCAATTTTATACCGTTGCATCTACGACATCTTTCCGGAACCGATTTAACTGAACCACAGTAATGGCATCTCAAATGATTATGTGCCTTGTGAAAAATTAATGTAACACTGCAATTATCGCACATTTCAACATAACCGCAGTCCTGACATTCAATGTAAGTTGAATATCCCCGCCTGTTTTGGAAAATTATAATCCCCTCTCCCTTGTTTAATCTGTCCTTTATTTTTGAGCTCAGAAGTGAAGATATTGATGTTTTATTGTTTTCCTTTCTTTCCTTTATCATGTCAATGATTTCAATTTTTGGGAGTTTTGCGTTATCAACTCGGTCGGGTAAAGTTAGAAGTTGATATTTCCCAATTTTCGCGTTGTAATATGACTCAAGCGAAGGGGTTGCAGAGCCAAGTATCGCAACGGCGTTGTTTAACCTTGCTCTCATAATTGCAACATCTCTTGCGTTGTATCTTGGTGGATTGTCAAATTGCTTGTAAGAGCTTTCTTGTTCCTCGTCTACGACGATTAAACCAATTCTTTCAAGTGGTGCGAAAATGGCTGACCTTGGACCGATTATAATTTTGTAATTTCCCTCCCGTGCCATCCTCCAAGTATCGTATCTTTCTCCGAGCGACATTCTGCTGTGTAATACCCCGACAATATCACCGAAATTCTTTTTAAATCTGTTGACGATTTGTGGTGTTAGTGAAATTTCTGGGACAAGGACAATTGCCGACTTGTCAAGTTTAATTATTTCTTTTATGGCTTCAATATAAATCTGTGTTTTTCCGCTTCCTGTTACGCCGTATAGAAGGAAAGTTTTGAACTTGCCGTTTTCAATTGCCTTCTTTATTTCGGCGAGCGCCTTTTTTTGATACTCGTTGAGGACGATTTTTTTATCTGGCTCTTCAAACTCATATTCAAATTTCCTTATCGTTTCCTTCAATGTAATTTTAATTATCCCTTTTTCTTCAAGTTTTTTTGCCGTTTGTGCTGTGGCTTCGGTCTTTTTCAAGAGTTCGGGAAGTGAGACCTCAAATTTCCCCTTCTTTAACTGGTCAAGCAAGAACAACAAAATATCAACTTGTTTTGGGGATTTTTTTTCAAGCTTGTTTATTTGAGCGGTTAGCTTGTTTAGATTTTCCCTGTAAGATTCCGCTATTGATACGAACTTTTCAAACTTCACTTTCGCTTTTTGTTCGGGTAAACGGTTTTCTATTTCAATGTATCCAAGCGATTCAAGTGAATTTAAAAGTGAATAAATGTTCTTTAGATTAAGGCTATTTTTAAGCGATTTGATACTTATGGTTTGTTTCTTTCTGGAGATGAGAAATTTCAGGAGTTCGGCTTTTTTAGGGGCTGTTTTTCCCATCTGTGATAGCGTTTCTTGATCAACCTCACGGATAAGCTTAACTGTTCTTTTTCCTTCAAGTATCGTTCCATAGGGTAGAGCGCTTTTCAAAACTTCACCCCAACTTGAGAAATAATAATCTGAAATCCATCTTGTTAATTTTAACATTTCGTCAGAAAATATCGGCTTCGGGTCAAGTACATCTTTTATCTCTTTCAATTTGTGCCAAGCTGATTCGTTTGAGACCTCTACTATTATGCCGGTGAGTTCTTGTTTTCCGAATGGAACTATAACTCTTTTTCCGATGGCGACATCACTTTTCAAGTCATCCGGGACAATGTAAGTGAAAAGTTTATTTATTGGGACAGGAAGTGCGACATTGACATAAAGATTGCCCATCGCGGGATTTTTTAATTTTATTTGTTTGCGATCGCCTCAAGAATTTTATATACTTGAATTAGTGGGATATTCTTTTCTTCGGCTATTCTTTTGCATTCTTCAAACTCGGGGACAAGCCGTTCAGAATTTTCAATTATTGCGATTTTGAATTTTACTTTTCCAAACGGTGTATCAATTTCTTTTTGCTCTCTTGGCAATTTTTTCCGCCTTATTTCAAAGATTCTGACACCAAGAGTTGTTGTCTGTGTGAAGATGACTTTTAGAATATCGTCAAGTTTGGTCTCATTGACAAGTGCTGACAACAAAATTCCCGGACGCCCCTTTTTCATTATTACAGGGACGAGATATGCATCGTTTGCCCCAGAGTGTAAGAGTTTTTCAATTACATACGGATAAATTTCGGGATTCATGTCGTCAATGTTCGTTTCTACAAGCAAAAGTTTTTCTTCGTTGAATCTTTGCTGTATTTCACCGATAATTATCCTTAAAAGATCGGGCTGATTTGGGATGTCAAAATTTCCGGCGCCGTAGCCGATTGATTTAATTTTGATCGTTTCTTTTTCAAGACCGTATTCAGCAAGAGTTGCAATTATTGATGCACCTGTTGGTGTTGTCAACTCATATGGGAGGTTGGTCAAGATAACAGGGAAATTTTTTAATAGTTCAATGGTTGCTGGCGAAGGTATAGGCATTTTGCCGTGTTGTGTTTGAGTAAATGAACCAGAACCGAGCGGGATTTTTGAAGTGAAAATTTTTTCAATTTCAAATTTTTCAATGCATATCGCACACCCAACTATATCAATGATTGAATCAATTGCGCCAACCTCATGGAAATGAACCTCTTCAATGCTTGTGTTGTGAATCTTTGCTTCCGCTTTCGCAAGATTTGTGAAAATTTCTTTTGAGGTCTGCTTTACAAATTCGGACAAATCACTTGAATCAATTATCTCAAATATATCTAAAAGATGCCTATGTTCTTTTT
>NZ_FAOO01000028.1:18003-18537 GCF_900070205.1 Candidatus Thermokryptus mobilis
CCTTTTTTATTTCAATTTCAAACCCGCTCAGTTTAAGCTTTGATAATTCGCTGATAAATTCTTTTTCATCAAGTCCAGCGTTTAAGAAAGCTGCTATCGTCATATCACCACTTATCCCTGAGAAAGCATCAAAGTAGGCGATTTTCATTTGTGCTTGATTTTTTTGATAAATTTAATCCCCAAGATTGATTTAATCAATGTTAAGTGCTTATGAGCTCTTTCCATCTTGTTGGTGTGAGAAAATAAAAAATCTCGCTTGACATATTGTAAAAACAAAATTGGATGGCAAGATAGAATTTAATGTTTTATATACAATTCATTCTTGATGTGAAAATAAAAAACTAAAGCAAAGAAAAAGCACTCTCAAATGGGAATCTATTTTGCCCCCTTATTTTGTCCTCAAAAATAAAAATTCTATTCAACTTAATTCTCCCCCGCAAGGGGAGAGGAAAAGATAAAGGAGAAAATTTAACTGCATCCTTTACCTTAGTCCTCTCCCATGATGGGGAGAGGAAAAAGATTTGTGATAGAATT
>NZ_FAOO01000029.1 GCF_900070205.1 Candidatus Thermokryptus mobilis
TTATCATCAAGTAAAAAGATATCTTTCCACCCAAATTTTATGCATCGGCGATAATATAGCGAAGCATTTTTCTCCCTATTTTTATTGATTATCTGCCCTCTCAATGACAAAACATCAAAAAACAATCCAAACCTTTTTAAAGCTTGAAAGTGAAAATTTAATTGGTTATTTTTATTTCGGCTTAACAATAAACCCGAAATAGAAAGATGAGGCACTTAATTATCCTATCACTTCTAATTATCTCACTTATCACTACATCACATTCACTCTATGTCAAAAATGAGCCAAAAATCAGTAATGAAACTCAGGAGTGCATTGATTGTCATACTGCGATTCACCCTGGTATAGTTTCGTCCTGGGAAAAAAGCAGACACAGCAAAATTACCCCAGCTGAGGCGATTAAAAAAGAAGCACTTGAAAGACGAGTTTCGTTTTCATCCCTTGAGGAGAGATTAAAAAATGTAGTTGTGGGCTGTTACGAGTGTCACTCCTTGAACACCGAAAATCATAAAGACGCTTTTGAACATTATGGGTATAAAATCAATGTAATTGTTTCGCCAAACGATTGTGCCGTTTGTCATCCTGTTGAAGCTGAACAGTACTCAAAGAACTTAATGGCGTTCGCCCATACAAATCTCGTTGAGAATAAACTCTACCGAGATTTAATGAAATCAGTTAACAACCCACATACATTTGAGAAAGGCAGAATAGAGATAAAGGGGAACAATAAATTAACTGAATATGAGTCCTGTCTTTATTGCCATGGTACCAAAATAGAAGTAAAGGGTTTTGAAACAAGAGAGACGCAACTTGGAGAGGCAATTTTCCCAATTTTAGAAGGTTGGCCAAATCAAGGTGTTGGAAGGATAAATCCAGATGGAAGTCGTGGCTCTTGTTCAGCATGTCATACCCGTCACGAATTTTCAATTGAGGTTGCAAGAAAACCATACACTTGCGCCGAATGTCATAAAGGTCCCGATGTTCCAGCTTTTAAAGTTTATGAAGTAAGCAAACACGGAAATATCTTCAGCTCGGAATATCATAAGTATAACTTTGATGAAGTGCCTTGGAAGATCGGGAAAGATTTTTCTGTTCCGACCTGTGCGACTTGTCATGTTTCATTGATCACCTCACCGGATGGGAAAGAAGTTATCGCGGAAAGAACGCATCAAATGAATGATAGACTCTCGTGGAGATTGTTCGGCGTCCCTTATGCTCAACCTCATCCCATCAAGCCAGATCTCTCGGATGTGAAGAATTCAGCCGGCTTACCATTAATCGTAGAATTGACTGGGGAACCTGTAAGGCAATTCGTCATATCAAAAGATGAACAGCGAAAAAGAAATCAAGCGATGAAAAATATCTGCAATAACTGCCACAGTGTAAGCTGGGTTAATGGTCATTTTGAAAGATTGGAAAACACAATAAAGGAAACAAACAGTCTAACACTTGAAGCGACGAAAATTTTGACAGAATTCTGGAAGAACGGTTTTGCAAAAGGTTTACCGCAGAACCAGAATATCTTTGACGAAAAGATTGAAAGGGTTTGGACATCAATCTGGCTAATGTATGCGAATTCAACACGATTTGCATCCGCAATGGCCGGTGGCGGCGATTATGGGGTCTTTGCTGATGGTAGATATCAATTGACTGAAAAACTCTACGAGATGAGCGAGATGCTGGAAATGAAAAAGAAAATGAAAAAATCCCAATCAAACAAAGATTGAAAAAGATTTTACTTTAATTAGTGGTGAACTTTATCAAAAACAAAAGGAGAACAAAGAACTACAAGATATCCAGTTATCAAGTCAATTCACTATGCCCATATCTTTTTCCTTTTTTAATTTTTAATTCATTCGCCTTTCATTAAAGATGATATAAGATTCCATTGTTTGGCGAAAATATAGCTGAAAGGGGACAAATACAGGCTATGTTTGTAATTGAGGAGAGCGCACTTTGCTTCATTCTCTACCACCTGCGCGAAATCGGCAGAAACATTGATGAAATTTTGAAAATTGTAAAGTCTCTTCAAACCGCTAACACACGCAAGGGGCTATTCCAGTAATTGACCTAACAACGAGCTCATCGGTGATAAGGTTACTTCCAGCATCTGATGTGAAAACAGCACAGAAAAGATTGAAACAGTATGAGTGCTATGATTGACGATTCCACATCAAGAAAATTAAATAATTTAACACCCTCTAACTTCAATTCAATCCTATCCAGTTCAAATCGCAACAAAAAAGTCCAAGCGTGAGCTTAGGTCCCAAACTTTTCGTCCGATATCGGATTATAAAAGGCAAACCTTTAAGCGACTTTCAACTTGAATTTATACAATTTTGTGTATTAAATTTCAGACAAAGCAACTACACTTGAGTATGAACTTTAAAGAGAAACTCTTAAGAGCGATCTCAAAAAACAATTCGCTTTTATGTCTCGGGCTTGATACAGATATAGAAAAACTTCCATCTCACCTATCCAAGACCCCAGAATCGGTTATTGATTTTAATCGTTCTATAATTGAAGCGACATCAGATATCGTTTGCGCCTACAAGGTAAATTCTGCGTTTTATGAATCAATGGGCGCAGTTGGTTTTGAAATTTTAAAATCAACGATTGAAATCATCCCTGATTGGATTCCGGTGGTGCTTGATTCAAAACGCTCGGACATAGCTTCAAGTGCTCGTATGTATGCGAAGGCAGCATTCGTTGAAATTGGGGCTGACGCCATTACAGTAAATCCATATTTTGGAGTTGAGGCAATTGAACCATTTGTTGAGTTCAAAAATAAATTCACATTTGTGACAATTTTAAGTTCAAATCCAGGGGCGTTTGACTTTCAATATCTAAAATGTGGTGATAAATTTCTCTTTCAAATCATCGCTGAAAAATTTATAAGTGCTGGCTTTGAAAACCTCGGGTTTGTAGTTGGAGCAACAAGAGGCACAGATATAAAGATCGTCAGGGAACTTTCGGGTGAAAAGCTATTTTTAATCCCCGGGATAGGCGCACAAGCTGGCGAGATTGAATCTGCAGTAAGGTATGGGATAAACGATGAAAAAGCTGTGTTGATAAATGTAAGCAGAGCTATAATTTATGCGTCAAGTTCAACCGACTTCGCCGAAAGAGCCAGAGAGAAAGCAGTTGAATACAAAGAAAAAATAAACAAAATAATTGAACAGATATGAGAGAAGCATTCGGGCATATTTGGAATCTTTTTAAGGAGTTCTTTTCAAACTTAACTTACATACTTTACTTGATTTTTACGCTTTTGCTTTTTTACATTGTTTTATACTTGCAGTCAAAAGTAGGTTGAAGGGAGATTTAAAAACAAAATTTATAGCGATTAAATGAGATTATCTTCTGGTTTTATCCCCACATTGAAGGAAGAGCCGTCGGATGCGGTGATGCCAAGTCATAAGTTAATGATAAGAGCTGGGATGGTTCGTCCACTTGCTGCAGGTGTTTATTCTTTTCTACCGCTTGGTTGGAGAGTTGCCCAAAAGGTGATGCAGATAATCCGAGAGGAAATGAATGCCATAGGGGGACAGGAATTTCATCTACCTGCTTTAAATCCGATTGAACTTTGGGAAGAAACAGGAAGATTGCGCGATTTCGGGGATGTGATCTTCCAGTTGAAAAACAGACCACTTGTTTTGGCTCCGACACACGAAGAGGTGATATGTTATATAGCAAAACATCACATCAAATCATACAAGGACCTTCCACAGATTTGGTATCAAATACAGACGAAATTTAGAAATGAACCAAGACCAAGGAGTGGGGTCATAAGAGGTAGACAATTTATAATGAAGGACTCATACAGTTTAGATGCTTCTTGGGAGGGACTTGATAGGTCATATGAACTGCACAGGCAAGCATATATAAAAATTTACACGAGGTGCGGGTTAAAATTTTTCATCGTTGGCGCATCAACTGGAGCTATGGGTGGTTCAGCTTCAGAAGAGTTTATGGTTGAATCACCCTACGGCGAAGATACTGTTGTGATTTGCGACAGATGTGGCTACGCTGCAAACACAGAAATAGCTCAATCAAATGTCCAACCAGCTAAAAGATATCCGGAGAGTAAACCGCTTGAGGAAATTTATACCCCAAATGTTAGAACGATAAATGAACTTGCACAGTTTTTGAATGTTTCAACTGACATCCTTGCTAAATCGCTTGTCTATAAACACAATGGTCAACCAGTTTTAATTTTAATGCTTGGGAATGATCAACTTGTTGAGGCGAAACTTCTAAAAGCACTTGGTGGCGGGGAAATAGCACCAATGGAACCTGAAGAACTTAAAGAACTTACAGGTGCAAATGCTGGATCAATCGGTCCAATAGGATTGAAAAATTTCAAAATAATCGCCGACAATAGATTAAGGGGTGCAAATAATTTAATAAGCGGAGCGAATAAAGACGATTATCACATTGCAAACATTGATATGGAAAGGGATGTAAAAGTTGATGGATATTTTGACCTCAGGAAGGTTGAGGAAGGGGAGCCGTGTATAAACTGCAGTAATCCGTTAAGAATTGTCAATGCGATTGAGGTCGGACATATATTTAAGCTTGGGACGAAATATTCTGAAGCGATGAAGGCGACATTTCTTGACGAGAACGGACAGGAGAAACCGATAATAATGGGAAGTTACGGAATAGGGGTTGAAAGAATTATTGCATGCCACATTGAACAAAATCACGATGAAAACGGGATAATTTGGGATAAGTCCATCGCCCCATTCCATGTACATTTGATTTCAGTTAACACTGAAATCCCAAGTGTCGTTGAAACAGCTGAAAAACTTTACGATGAACTTAACGCCAAAAGGATTGAGACAATTTATGATGACAGAACCGATGTAACACCAGGATTTAAATTTAAAGATGCTGACCTTCTTGGTATGCCGTTACAGGTTATCGTAAGCGAAAGGAATTTGAAAAATGGTCAGATTGAGATAAAGATCAGGCGAACTGGTGAAAGGATACTCGTAAACCTTGATGATGTCATCGCAAAAATAAAGGAAATCCTTGAACTATAAAAAAATTAACATAAAAAGCCATGGTTCCCGAATATAAAATTTTCATCAATGGTGAATGGAGAACATCCCCGAGAAAGCTTCAAGTTAAAAGCCCCTTCAATGGTGAGGTTGTCGGAGAGGTTTACCTTGCCTCACCGGATGACCTTGAGGATGCTGTCATTTCAGCGCAAAAAGCTTTTGAAGAAACAAAAAAACTCCCATCTTACAAAAGAGCTGAAATACTTGAGTTCATATCAAATGAGATAGCAAGGCGTAAGGAGGAATTCAGTCAGATGATAACGAAGGAGATGGGCAAGCCAATTTTATTCTCACGTGCGGAGGTTGAAAGAGCCATTTTCACATTTAAAATTGCAAGTGAAGAGGCGAAAAGAATTAACGGTGAGATTATACCTCTTGATCTTGCTTCTCACTCAGAGGGGAGATTTGGTTTTGTGCGCAGGTTTCCGATAGGAGTGATACTTGCCATAACCCCATTTAATTTCCCGCTTAATCTTGTCGCTCACAAGGTCGCACCCGCAATAGCAAGTGGGAATCCAATCATTCTTAAGCCGTCTTCACAGGCTCCAATTGTAAGTGCGATGCTTGCCGAAATAATTGAAAAGTCGGGATATCCAACAGGTGGATTTAATCTCGTCCCGTGCAAGTCAGACGAAATTGAGCTTCTCGTCAGAGATGATAGAATTAAAATGGTCTCATTCACAGGAAGTTCAGAGGTCGGCTGGCGGTTAAAAAGCATAGCCGGAAAGAAAAAAATTACACTTGAACTTGGTGGAAACGCAGCTGTTGTGGTTGAACCTGATGCAAATCTTGATTACGCAATTAAAAGGATCGCTCTCGGTTCATTTGGTCAAGCGGGTCAATCGTGTATAGCTGTGCAAAGAATTTATGTCAATGAAAAAATTTACGATGAATTTGAAAAACAATTCGTTGAAGAAACTAAAAAAATCAAGGTCGGTAACCCATTTGAACCAGATACGATAGTCGGTCCAATGATAGATGAAAACGCAGCAATGAAAACAGAAAACTGGGTGAATGAAGCAATTCAAAACGGTGCGAGAATTTTGATCGGCGGTAAAAGAAATGGAACATTTTATGAACCGACAATCCTTGTTGATGTAAAACCAGATATGAAAGTCAGTTGTCAAGAGGTCTTTGCACCTGTCGTCACACTTGAAAAGTATAGATATTTTGAAGAAGCGATTGAAAAAGTTAACAATTCAAGATATGGGCTTCAAGCGGGTGTTTTCACATCGGATTACAAAAAGATTTTTTATGCATTTGAAAAAATTGAGGTGGGTGGCGTTATAATAAATGACTACTCAACCTATAGAATTGACCATATGCCTTATGGAGGCGTCAAAGACAGCGGTTTTGGACGTGAAGGGATAAGATACGCAATTCAAGAAATGACCGAAATGAAACTTTTGGTTTTAAACTTTATTTAACCTGTGGGTTCTTCCGGAACTATAATTGCCATTATCAGATAAAGCAAAATTGCTATACCAAGCGAAGAGATCGCGAGTATTACCCAAAGAATTCTCACAATTGTCGGATCAGTGTTAAGATACTCACCTAATCCACCACAAACACCAAATATCATCCTATTTTTTCTTGATCTGAACAGACGTTTCACTGAGCCCTCCGTCTCTGTTTTCGCTTGTTCGCTTTCACTTTTATGCTCCCTTACTTCTTCTCTTTTTGATGAAAAATAAGTCACTATGAGAAATATTCCTACTATGATGATGAAAATAGGTAAAACGAAGTTAAAGGACACTTTTAAAAAATGCCATACTGGCCAACCGAAATTTTCAAGCAATAATCCTAAGCCAATGAGAACAAGAAACAAACCAAGTATGAAAAGTATTCCTCTGCCCGGTGCGGTTCTCTTTTCGGTTTTAACCTCCACTGTTTCTTCATGCTCTGGATTCACCGGTATGATAAGCATCCCTGCTATGTAAAGTATAAGCCCAGCCCCACCAACGAAAAACAAAAGCAAAAAAATTATTCTTATTATCGTTGGGTCAATACCAAGATATTCACCTATACCCCCACAGACACCATCAATTATTCTGTCACGCCTTGATTTATAAAGTCGCTTCATTTTAAACCGAGCTTTTTAATTTTCTATACGATATGGAAATCATTATGTTCCAGCGCACGAGATAATTTCGCTTTCTGTTACGATAAAATCAACTGGGACATCCCCTGGCGAAGGAGTTATTTCATCCACAACCTGAAAATCATAAACAAGAGCAACTTTCGGACACTTTACCTGATTCAAAAATTTATCATAATACCCGCCTCCAAATCCGATACGATTCCCTCGCCTATCTACAGCAACAGCTGGGACAAGAACAAGGTCTATCTTCGCTATATCAACCTCTCTTATAACTCCTGGCTCAAGTATTCCAAATGTAGATGGTTTAAGTTCAGATAAACTTTCCAATCGGGAGTGAAGCAAAACTTTCCTTTCTTTATTAACGACCGGGACGATGACTTTCTTCCCGGACGATAAAAGATACCTTATGATTTCAACGGTATCAACTTCGTTCTTCTTTGAAGACACATAAGTGTGAATTACATCGGCTGAGGCAAAGAAGGATAATTTCTTCAAGTTTTCAAAAATAAGTTTACTTCTTTCATTTACTTCATCTCGGGAAAGGGAATTTCGGATAGATAAAATTTCCCTTCTTATACTTTGTTTATCCTTGCTCATCAAAATTTAAAAGCTCATTATCTCCTTTTCCTTCTGCTCAAGTAAAGCATCTATCTCTTTTATATACTTATCCGTTAATTTCTGCACCTGCTCTTCTGCCCGTTTTCTATCGTCTTCAGAGATATGCTGTGATTTTTCAATTCTTCTGAGGTGCTCGTTCGCATCCCTTCTTACATTTCTTATAGCAATTTTCCCTTCCTCGCCAAATTTTTTGACAAGTTTAACTATCTCCCTTCGCCTCTCTTCCGTCAGTGGTGGGATTGGTATTCTTATAACATTACCGTCATTCGTCGGGTTCAAACCCAGGTCAGATGTCAGAATTGCCTTTTCAATCACCGGGATTAACGACTTATCCCAAGGGGTTACTGTCAAAGTGTGGGGGTCTGTGACGCTAACAGTGGCAACCTTATTGATGGGCAAATTTTGACCATAATAATCAACTTTAATCCCATCAAGAAGAGCTGTTGTTGCTTTGCCAGTTCTTACCCTGGCAAGTTCTTGTCTTGTTATTTCAACTGACTTTTTCATCCTTTCTTCCGCATCTTTAAGTATCTCCGGTATTGTTGACGGCGCTGTCATAGCCAAAACCACATTTTATTTTTATGAAATCTCATTTTCATGATAAACCCTTGTTCCGACATTTTCACCGAGGACGATCCGCTTCAAGTTCCCCGGGACATTCATATTGAAAACTATAATGGGCAAACTATTTTCACGACATAAAGTGATAGCTGTTAAGTCCATAACTTTTAAATCAAGTTTTAAAATATCAAGATATGAAATTTGTTCAAACTTAACAGCAGATGGATTTTTCTCCGGATCAGAGTCATAAACCCCATCAACTCTTGTCCCCTTCAAAATGACATCCGCCTTTATTTCAACAGCCCTTAAAGCAGCTGCTGTATCTGTTGTGAAATATGGATTTCCCGTGCCAGCAGCAAAAATCACAACTCTTCCCTTTTCAAGATGTCTTATCGCCCTTCTCCTTATAAATGGTTCAGCGATTTGCTCCATGACAATTGCTGTTTGAAGTCGCGTCATTACTCCCTTTTTCTCAAGGACATTTTGCAAAGCAAGAGCGTTTATAACAGTTGCAAGCATACCCATCTGATCACCCACAACTTTATCTATACCCTCGGCAACAGCGTCAACTCCCCTGTAAATGTTTCCACCACCTATAACAATTCCAACTTGCACACCAAGTTCGTGAACCTCTTTAATCTCATCCGCCAATCTATTTAAAACACTCGGGTCTATTCCATAACCACGCTCACCCATCAACGCTTCCCCGCTTATCTTTAAAAGTATCCTTTTGTAAATCGGTTGGTTCATGTTCATTGAAAAGATTTTGTTTTATAGATACAAAAAAGGGTCTCAGAAATCTGAGACCCTCGTATCTTCACCGATCCAAGCTTTCCCCAAGATAATATCTTGCGAATCGCCTTATCACTATGTTCTCTCCAAACTTCGCAGCTGCCTCGTGAATTAAATCTTTTATCGTTTTACCTTGATCTTTTATAAACGGTTGATCAAGCAAACATACCTCTTCAAAGAACTTTTCAAGTTTCCCTTGAGCTATTTTTTCAGCTATATCCTCGGGCTTGCCTTCGGCAAGCGCTTGTTCTTTATAAATTTCAAATTCCTTCTTAACGAGTTCCTCAGGAAGTTGATCTCTACTAACAACCTTTGGATTCATCGCTGCAATTTGCATTGCTATATCGTGAGCGAGTTGTTTGAACTCATCTGTTCTCGCTACGAAATCCGTTTCACAATTGATTTCAACAATTGCTCCAACTCTACCGCCAGCGTGAATATACGCTTCAATCAAACCTTGTTTCGTCTCTCTGTTTGCATGTTTCTCAAGAACCGAAGCACCTTTTTTCCTTAGATATTCTATCGCTTTCTCAATATCACCATTTGTCTCCATAAGTGCTTTTTTGCAATCCATTATTCCAGCACCGGTTTTCTCCCGAAGCGTCTTTATCTGTTCAAGTGTTATTTCCATTTCCCTCTTTTCCTTTTTTTATTTTCTTTCAATTTCAAGAGCGGATTTTTCTGATTCAATAACTGCTTTCGCCTCAAGGATTGCATCCGCAAAAATACGTGTTATAAGTTGAATTGATTTGATAGCATCATCATTAGCTGGGATCGGATAATCAACAAGATCTGGATCACAATTGGTATCAAGCATCGCAAATACAGGTATATTAAGTTTTCTCGCTTCAGAGACAGCGATATGCTCTTTTTTGATATCAACAATATAAACAGCCCCGGGCAAAGAAACCATATCCCTTATACCGCCAAGTATTTTTTGATATTTCTCCTTCTCACGCAAAATTTTCAATCTTTCCTTTTTTGTAAGTTCATCAATCGTCCCGTCGGCTTCCATCTTTTCAATGTTTTGAAGCTTCTTAACACTCTTTCTTATCGTTGCGAAATTTGTCAATGTCCCACCAAGCCATCTCTCAATCACATACGGCATCCCACATCTTTCCGCCTCCGTCCTTATGATCTCCTTCGCTTGTTTTTTCGTTCCAACGAAAAGAACTTGTCTACCCTGAAGAACAATCTTTTTAACCTCCTCACAAGCAATATCAAGATATTCCTGCGTTTTCTTAAGGTCAATTATATGAATGCCGTTTTTCTCCATAAAGATAAACGGCTTCATCTTCGGATTCCACCTTCTGGTCAAATGCCCAAAATGAACCCCAGCTTCAAGCAACTGTTGTAATTCCACCCTCGGCATTATACTTTCCCTCCAGAATTTAATTTTGGTTTTTGCCTCTACCCTCCTCACATCTCCACAAGATCCGCATGAAAAACGGACACCCTTGTGAAGATTCTCGGAGAGTATGTGTTTTAATAAAAATTAACGCTTTGAGAATTGGAACCTCTTCCTTGCCTTCGGTTGTCCATACTTTTTTCGCTCAACCATCCTCGGGTCTCTGGTCAAAAGTCCATACTGACGCAAAATTTTTCTATATGTTTCATCAACCTTAAGCAATGCCCTCGCTATGCCAAGCCGTATAGCCCCAGCCTGACCAGTCATACCGCCACCTTCAACCCTCGCTATGACATCAAACTGACCAAGTGTGTTTGTGACAACAAAAGGTTGAAGTATATCTACCCTATGAGCTTCAATTGGGAAATACGATTCAAAATCCCTTTTATTAACGGTTATCTTACCTGTCCCTGGAATTAACCTAACTCTTGCAACAGAGGTCTTCCTCCTACCAACAGCATCATATGAAATAACAGCCATATTCTCTGATTCCAAATTTTTTGTTTTACTTTAATAACAATTCCTCTGGTATCGGTTCAGGTTTTTGCGCCTGATGAGGATGATTTGGACCAGCATAAATTTTAAGTTTTCTTATCATCTTTCTAGAGAGGCGATTTTTCGGCAACATCAATTTAACAGCATGCCAAAGGACAAATTCTGGTTTCCTTCTCAAAAGGTCTTTCAAACTTTCAAATTTTTCACCACCAGGATATCCAGAATGGCTAAAGTATAACTTTTTCTCTTCCTTTTTCCCCGTAACCTTTATCTTTTCAGCATTGATCACCACAACGAAATCACCACAATCAACATGTGGGGAAAATATCGGTTTATGTTTTCCTCTTAAAATTCGGGCTATATTGCTGGCCAGTCGCCCAAGCGTTTGCCCTTGAGCGTCTATAAGATACCATTTGCGCTGGTTGATAACTTCTTCCTTCTTGGGCGAATATGTCCTGTTTGAAATTACATCAAGGCGAGCCATACTTTAACAAACCACTTAAATTTTCGTTATTTTGCTTGTAAAGATAACATTTTTGAGCATAAAAAACAAATTTCCCCTTTAACTCACTTCCCCAGCTATGGGAACATAGAAAAACTCCTTAACCTTATCTATATCCTCTCCGAACTTCCCCAGCAAAAACATCAATTTCACAAGCGCTGTCTCGGTTGTCATATCCTTGCAGCTTAAAGCACCCGCTTCAAGGACATCTTTACCACACTGATATAGGGATAAATCAACCTTTCCGTAAACAGCTTGCGTTGAAATGGCGACAATTTTTCCACCTTCAACTGCTTCTCTAACAAATGGAATAAGTGATCTTTCTTCTATATTTGGCAAATTCCCCGAACCAAACGCCTCAAGGACAAACGCTTTTAAGTCAAGCTCAAGAAGTTTCATAAGATAATCAACCTTCATTGAAGGGAAAACCTTGACACAAAAAACTTTATTTGAAAATTCCTTTGAAACTTTCAATTCTCCATTTCTGCTTTTTAAAAAATTTTCAGGATAAATTGTTATATCAACACCAACTTCTGCAAGTATTGGATAATTTGGAGATGTAAATGCATCAAAACCCCACACATCAATTTTTTTGGCTCTGTTCCCACGAAATAACTTATTATTAAAGAATATACATACCTCGGGGATTGGATAAGTTGCAAGTTCAATCGCATTTATCAAATTATTCCTCGCATCAGTTCTTATCTCCGAAAGAGGTCTCTGTGACCCCGTCAATATAACAGGTTTTGAAAGACCTTCAAGCATAAAGGAAAGAGCCGAAGCAGTGTATACCATCGTATCTGTGCCATGAGTTATAACGAAACCATCAAAATCCTCATAATTTCTTGCTATGACATCGGCCATCTTTATCCAATGCTCAATTCCAATGTTAGATGAATCAATGTTAGCAACTATAAATGACTCAATCTCAGCGATTTTCCTTATCTCTGGGACAAACTCAATGATCCCGTTAATAAAAGCACTTGGTGCAAGTGTCCCACCTTTAAAAGCCATCCCAAAAGTTCCACCAGTATGAATAAGCAAAATTTTTTTCATAGCCGATGATAATTACTTACATTTAAACCAAGATCTTTAACTATCTTTGAACCATAAAGTGCTGTATAAATATTGTTAAGCTTTCCGTTTGGAATGCACGCCAATACTATCGCATGAATTTTTTTAGAAAAATGCTCGTGTATCACTTGAATTATGTAAGTCAAA
>NZ_FAOO01000030.1 GCF_900070205.1 Candidatus Thermokryptus mobilis
ATTCCTTGCTTTATGGACCACCACTTGTTGACCCTAACACGGGACAAAACCAGAAAGTTGGTGAAGTTCAGCCTATCACTGTCGGTCGTTTCCGCCGAATCTTACGGCGCGTCGTTGAGACCCGCCAGAGTGGAATTTTCGTCAGCCAACGGGCAAAAGGCATCAAAAGCATCAGCGAGGAAATCGCCAAAATCCGAGGTGGCGAGGTCATAGTCGTGGACATCGCCAAGCTAACTGACGATGAGCAAACATTGGTCTTCGGCGATATCCTGCGGACAATCTATTCACTTTACGCCGAGGAAGGAAGCGAGCGTGAGGATTTGCCCGAAAAGGTCATCATCTTCGTGGACGAGTTGAATAAGTATGCTCCACCGCGAGAGAAGGAATCGCCAATCATTGAGCAAGTTCTGGATATCGCAGAACGAGGGCGTTCTCTCGGTGTGGTCTTGTTCGGTGCCGAGCAATTCATGAGCGCCGTCCACGAAAGGGTCGCTGGAAACTGCTCCACCACCGTCATCGGGCGAAGTGGCTCGGCAGAATTAGCAGCAGTCCATTACCGCTTCCTTGACCCCGCCGTGAAAGCAAATATCACGCGCTTGGAGAAAGGTGAACTTGTCTTAAGTCATGCCATCTTCCGACAGCCAATTAAAATAGTGTTCCCGAAGCCAGCATATTTACAGGAAGGGCAATAGTAAATCACTCAAACCTCTTCGCCTTCTCCCAAAGCTCATCCATCTCAGAAAGATTTGATGAATAAACATCTTTACCGCGAGCCCTGAGCTCGCTTTCTATATATTGAAAACGCCTGATGAACTTGTCAATCGCCTTGTTAAGTGCACTTTCTGGATTCACTTTCAAAAACCTTGAATAATTCACGATCGCAAAAAGCAAATCACCAATTTCTTCCTCAATTTTTTCGGACCTTCCCTCAGAAATAACTTTTTTCAACTCGGAAATCTCTTCCTCAACTTTCTTCCAAACATCCTCAACATTTTTCCAATCAAATCCGACATTTGACGCTTTCTCTTGAACTCTATATGCTTTTATCAGCGCTGGCAATCCCTTCGGTATCCCCGAAATCACCGAGTTTCTATTATTTTCAACTTGCTTCAATTTCTCCCAATTATGCTTAACTTCCTTTGCCGATTCAACCCTTAAATTCCCAAAGACATGGGGATGCCTATAAATCAACTTCTCTTTTATCCCCTCAATTACATCATCCAGGTTAAACTTGCCTTCTTCTTCAGCCATTACCGAATGCATCACGATATGCAAAAGCAAATCACCGAGTTCCCTTTTCAACTCTTCAAAATCATCATTGTCTATAGCTTCAACAGTTTCGTATGCCTCTTCAATTAAATTGTGTCTGATTGATTTATGCGTCTGTTCTCTATCCCAAGGGCATTCTTTACGAAGCTTTTTCACAACCTCAACAAAGCTGGAAAACAACTCATTGTTTTTGTTCATTCTGTTCGTTCTCCTGATTTTTCTTTTCGTTTGTCTTCCCATTCATAGCATTATACTTATCATACGCCTCAATTATATCCTTTACTAGCCGGTGTCTCACAACATCATTTTTATCAAGATAAACAAAGGCAATCCCCTCAATCCCTTTTAAAATGTCCTGTATCTCAACAAGCCCTGACACCGTCCTTGAAGGTAAATCTATCTGCGTTATATCCCCGGTTATAATCGCCTTTGAATTCACACCAAGTCGCGTTAAAAACATCTTCATTTGTAAACTCGTCGCATTTTGAGCCTCATCAAGAATGACGAAAGCATTGCTTAATGTCCTACCGCGCATATAGGCAAGCGGAATTATTTCAATTATCCTTTTATCAAAATACGCCTTCAGTTTATCAGACGGCAACATATCGTCAAGAGCGTCGTAAAGTGGTCTAAGGTATGGGTCTATTTTCTCCCTTAAATCGCCTGGCAAAAATCCAAGATTTTCTCCAGCTTCAACAGCCGGTCTGCAAAGCACGATTTTACTAACCTCATTATTTTTCAAACTCGCCACAGCCATCGCAACCGCAAGATACGTCTTCCCTGTGCCAGCAGGACCTATAACGAAAACTATGTCGTTTTTTCTAACCTGACGAACATATTCCATCTGCCCGGGAGTTTTCGCCTTTATAGCGCCATTTTTTGTGAAAAGTATAATTGAATCAAGGTCATCAACATGTCTTTTTCTTCTGTGACTTGTGTTGTCCTCACTGTCAAGCTTAACAAGGTCAATCACTATGTTAACATCGTTTTCCGTTAAATGCCCGTTCCTGTTCAAAATAAAAATAAGCTCCTTAAAAACACGCTCAACTTTTTCAACCTCATCCTTTTCCCCTCTCAAAATCAGATTATCCCCCCTGACGATTATCCCCGCATCAAATTTCTTTTCAATTATGTGAAGATTGACATCGTTATAGCCAAGAAGTGCAAGCGTATTGACGCCTGAAAGCTTCAGTTTCCTTTCTACCATAACTTTCGTTATCTCGTCTCCTCCTGATTTTTGTTTTAGTTTTTCTAAAAAACTTAAACTAAAAAATCCCCAAATAGTTCCAACTTAAAAACAAAAACCCCTGGATGCCGTCACAAGAAACAGCTCCAGGGGTAGATATCAACAAAAATGACCTCACTTTACATACCACCAGCTGCTTTTTCAGCTTTTTTGCGATAGTAAGAATTAGCTGCTCTCCTCTCCTCCTTTGAAAGTTCCGCCTTCGGCGGAATTTTCAAAACCCAGCCCGGGTAAATCAAATCTGGGTCTTTTATCTTGTCCCTGTTCGCAATCCAAATCTTTGGCCACAAGAAAGGATTATCGTAAATTGTCGGCTTTTTAGCTATATTCCAAAGACAATCACGATCCTTCTTCCAGGTCCCAACCGTATAAGTTGTCTCTTTCACAATCGCCTCCGCCACAACTACCTGACCCTCTTTCGTCTTCACAAGTGCTTTAACAGTATTGATCAAATTATTCACTTGTGATTCAAAACCCATCACCTTGTCATAAAACTCTGAAAGCGCAACTCTTTTATCTGATTTCAAAGCTTGATAATCATTATACAAATTTTCAACCTCAGCCCTTCTCTCATAAAGTTCCTCATTTGAAAGTCGCGAAAGCTCATTTAACCTTCTCTCAAAATCGGCAACTTTTTGCCTGTATTCGTTTACTCCCTCTGGGGTCGTCCCAACAAGAGCGTAAATATCATCCTGAACCTGCTTTATTTGAGCATCCTTATCAGCCAGCTGTTTCTTCAAAGCGTCAATCTCACTATTTAATGCGTCAAGCCTCCCTCTCAACTCATCTCTTTTTGCTGTCCAAGAAGCCATCTCCCTCTGCCAGTCCTCATATTTCATCTTGACTTCCTGAGCAAAAATTGATGAGACAAAAATCAAAAACGAAAAAATTAAAATTAAATTTCTTTTCATCTCTCGCTCCATTTTTATTTGACTAAAACTTACTTCAGCTGTTGGAGACGCTGTTGGACTTTTTCCTTCTCAGATTGCAACTCTTTCAGCTTCTGATCCCTCTGTGATATCTCATTTTGTAAAGACGCTTTCTCCTGTTCCTTTGCCTTGATCTCTTTTTCAAGCTGTTCAACCTCAGCCTTCAAATTGTTAAGTTGCTGAATCTCCTCTTGCTTTGCATATTTAGTACAACCGACAAATAAAATAACAAACGAAAACAGCAAAAACAATGAAATTATTTTCCTCGGCATTTAACCTTCTCCAATTTTTTTTAATTCAAGTGAAATATAACAAAAAATAACTTATTTGTCAAGTGCAAAACATCAGAAATCTAATACTACTCCTCCTCTATAACCCAATACTCAACGAGACCATCGGGTAAATCAGATATAAACCTTGACGGTTTTGTCAAGACAAAGCCACTGCGTGAATCATATATCCCAACCGGATAACAAATGAAAAGATGTTCCTTCGCCCTTGTGCAAGCAACATACATCAAACGTCTTTCCTCTTCCATCTCATCATCGTTCCTGGCTGAATGTGAAGACGGAAAAATACCATCAAGAGCGTGAATTATGAAAACAGTGTTCCACTCAAGCCCCTTCGCCGAATGAATTGTTGAAAGGACAAGATACTCATCGTCAGTGCCAGGAGGAACAATCTCAGCAATGCTCTCATTCGGTGGCTCAATAGCAAGGTCCGTCAAAAACTCCTCAAGCGAATCATACCTTGAAGCTATATTCTCAAATATCTCAAGGTCCTTCCTCCTGCGCTCATAATCATCATACTTTTCCCTCATTATAGGTTCATAATAACGCAAAATTATTTCTGTTTTCTCAGAAACAGAAACATCATCGGGATAAATCGTGTAAAGAAGTTTGAAAAGTTGAGCGACACTTTCTGGATAACCCTTGAACTCAAGCCAAAATTTATGGTTCGTCTTTATATTTAACTTTCCTGAGGTTATATCCTCAATAACTTTCTGAGCTGTCCTCGGACCAACACCATCAAGTAAAAGCAAAATCCTATGCCAAGAAATTACATCGTTCGGATTAAGTATGACCCTTAGATGTGCAACTATGTCCTTGATATGGGCAGTTTCAATAAACTTAAACCCCCCAAACTTAACAAATGGTATATTCGCCTTTGCAAGTTCAATTTCAAGATCAAAGGAAAGATAGCTTGCCCTAAAAAGCACAGCGATTTGATTTAACGGTATCCCTTCCTCTCTAAGTTCAAGGACTTTTTGAACCACGAATTTTGATTGATGGTTCTCGCTCGGTGCTATAACTATTACTGGCAACTCGCCACCTGGTTTCCTCGTGTAGAGAACCTTCGTATATTTTTCCCTCGCCCTGTCAATTATCTCATTGGCAAGATTTAAAATCGGCTGCGTGCTTCTGTAATTTTCCTCAAGTTTTATAATTTTCGTCCCCGGAAAATCTTTCGGGAAATCCATTATGTTCCTGAAATTAGCCCCACGAAAAGCATAAATACTCTGCGAATCATCCCCAACAGCCATCACATTCCCGTGCTCCATCCCAAGCAACCTAACTATATCCGCCTGAAGTTTGTTCGTGTCCTGATATTCATCAATCATGATATACTTGTATTGATTTGCGAGTTTCTTCCTCACATCGCCAAATTCCTCAAGCAAACGCTTCAAGTTAAGCAAAAGGTCATCATAATCCATCAAGTTATGTCTGGCTTTGTAAGTGTTGTAAATCCTAAACAGCTTAACTATGTCATCAACTTGCTCGTAGTAATGCGGAAATTCGTTCAAGACGATTTCTTCAATAGGAGTTTCAGTGTTTATACTTTTGCTGTAAATCTCGTATAGTGTTTGCTTTCTTGGAAACCTAACCTTTGCCCTATCATAACCCTCCTGCGTCCTCAACAAATTTATCACATCTTCCGCATCACCTTGATCAAGGATCGTGAAAGAATTATCATACTTTAAAAGTTGAGCGTATTTTCTCAATGTCAAATTCGCAAAGGAATGAAACGTTCCACCCGAGACCCTATCGCACCTGGCATCAAGAAGGATTGAAGCCCTGCTTAACATCTCCTGCGCTGCTTTCCTCGTGAATGTCAAAAGAAGTATTGACTCCGGATTGACACCTATCTCAACAAGTCGCGCAACCCTGTATGTTATAGTTCTCGTCTTCCCAGTTCCAGCCCCAGCTATCACAAGCACAGGACCGTCAAGTGTCATAACCGCCTCATATTGAGCCGGGTTTAACTCATCTTGATATCTTATCTTTGACGGCTTTACGCTGTGCTCCTCAAAAATCTCCCGCTTCAATATGTATCTTTTCTTCTCCATTTGAGCCGAGTTTAAATTTTAAGGGACGATTTCATACTTAATCCCCTGCCTTAAAGTCAAAAGCTCAAAAACCCTTGGGAGTTCCAAGAGCTCATATTTACCAGAGATAAGCTCATTTAACCTCTCTGAATTACCGCTTAAAAAATCATAAGCCATCCTCACATCTTTTGATGTGAAATGGAAAACTCCCCTCAAAACGATTTGATCATAATGTATTTTTGTTGCATCAAAACCTACCTTCGTTCCAGCTGGCAAACCGCCGAATAACAAAACCAAGCCACCCTTTGACACAATTTCAAGGGACTCCTCCCAAACATCTGCCCTCCCTGTGCATTCAATCACCAAATTTGGTCCAATCCCATTAGTTATCTCCCTTGCCCAAACACGCAGATCAACCTCATTTGTATTGATGATGTGATCAGCGCCAAACTTGACACCAAGCTCAAGCCGTTGAGCATGCCTTCCAGCAAGTATTAAATTAACATTGAAAAATTTTTTTACCGCAAGAACAAACATCAATCCAATCGGACCATCCCCAATGACAAGAACATTGTCACCCTCCTTTGCATTTAAATTTCTTATCCCATTCATAACGCAAGACAATGGCTCAAGAAAAGCCGACTGAGTAAAAGAAAGATGCTTCGGTTTTAAAAACATATTCCTCTGAACAATTCGGGCTGGAACCTTGGCAAACTCAGAATAAGCACCTAAGAAAATGCTATCAAATAAATTGACACAAAGATTTTCATCACCACGCCTACAATAATAACATTGACCACATGATGCTGAATTTACAAACATAACCTCATCGCCCTCTTTAAAATTTTTCACCCCCGAGCCCGCTCTATAAATCACGCCAGAACATTCGTGACCGAAAAGCATCGGAAAATTAAATTTCGGATGACCGCGAAGATACATCTTCAAATCAGTCCCACATGTGAGAGCGGATTTGACCTGAACAATAACCTCACCATTTGATGGCTCGGGTATTTGACTTTCCTTTATCTCTATTTTCCCTATGTCCGTAAGAAAAGCTGCCAACATTTTTTAAATCGCCTTTTTTACCAAAAGAAGTGATGGTCTATACCTTTCACTTAAAAATTCATCCATAGCAAGATTAAGAAAACTAACCAAATTTCTCAAACCTATTTGACTTGCAAGTTCAAAAGGTCCTGCAGGGAAACGGACAAGGCGAAATGCCAAATTTATATCATCTTCACTCGCAAGACCCTCCATTAAGGCATTATATGCTTCATTTATAATCATAGAAAAAGTCAAGGCAACAACTATTTTCTGCTCGTTGCTCAAACTATCGCTTTGAACTCTCAATTTTGAGCAAATCCTATCCGCAAGGTTTAAAAATTTCTTACCAAATTTATAACTAATCTTTCCTCTCTTCAAAAACTCCCGAACCTTCTTCCCTCCTCCGATATATTCATAAAATCCACCGTTCGTCTTACGCCCCAAGAAACCAGCATCAACAAGCTGCGCCTGAAAATAAACGGGTCTAAACCTCTCCTCATAATTAAACCTCTCATAAATTGAACGAGAAACAATGTAATTCACATCAACACCAACATAATCAATCACCTCAAAAGGTCCCATCTCAAGCCCAAAAAATTTAAAAGCAGAGTCAATTTCCTCAATCCCAGCAAGACCAATTTCATATGCTCTCAACGGCTCAAGATAAAAATGCCTTGATATTCTATTCACAATGAAACCAGGTGAATCCTTCACGACTATTGGAGTATGCCCGATCCCCTTTAAAAAATTAACGACATTCTCAATGACTTCCTCAGATGTATGCTGAGCTCTGACAACTTCAACAAGTTTAAGAACATACGGCGGATTGAAAAAATGTGTCCCTATGACACGATAAGGATTTTCAGTAGCTGAAGCGATTTTCGTAACCGATAATGAAGATGTGTTAGTCGCAAGTATAGTTGAATGAGGACACCTATCGTCAAGCTCCTTAAAAATCTTTCTTTTAACATCAATGTCCTCAACCACCGCCTCAAAGACAATGTCAGCGGTTATAAAATGCTTTAACTTTGTCGTCGGGTGAATTCTCGTTAATACATTCTGCAATTGTTCCTTTTTGATCGTCCCAACTTCAACTCCTTTTTGCAGATGTCTTTTTATGTTTTCAAGCGCAACCTGAAGCGTATCGTTTGATATATCAAAAAGTATAACATCATAACCTGTCTGAGCCATAACTTGAGCTATTCCACTGCCCATGCGTCCAGCTCCGACTACGCCAACTGTGTTCATTTTATTCTCTCTTTTGTTTTTAAATGAAACTTTCATCAGAAACCCTATATCTTCTTATCGCCTGAATCGTCCCATTTTCAAACTCATCCTTCAAACTGTTAACTTTTATCTTTATCTTCGCAAACCTAATCTGCGCTTGCTCCGACCCCTCAAACTTAACATTAATCTCAACCATGAAATCACCAATGCGCGTTTCAATTTTCTCCGTTTTCTTCCCCGACTTTATAAAACCCTTTTTCATCACCATACCCCAGGCTGTCAAAAGCGCATCCTCAAGCGACTTAACAACATCAATTCTTGATAACCTCACTTCAATCGTCGCTTTATCAACATCGGAATAACCAGTTGATTTAATGTGAATCTCCTCCGTTGAATCCCTCTTAACCGAGACCTTATAAAAAATCTCTATCTTACCGGGATAATAATTTCTGCTGTCAAAGCTTTTCCTTTTCTTTACCTTCGGAGCGATCTCAACCGCCTTTTCAATCCCCTCGCGAGCAAATCTTAACGCTTCTTTAACTCCACAATTGACCTCAAAACTTGAAAATAAGAACAGAAAAATCACAAGATATTTAATCCACAATTGACGCTTCATATTCTTCCTTAAATTTCTTAACGGCATTGAAAATTATTCGCGCTAATTCCCATTGTTTCGTCTCGCTTCGCAGATACCGTTCGTCATACGGATTTGAAAGATAAGCCATCTCAATAAGAACGCTAGGCATTGAAGCTCCCACAAGGACATAAAAACCAGCTTGACTTACGCCATTGACTTTGACACCAAGTCTATTGCGCGCTTCCTCGTTTAAAATCTCAGCAAATCGCTCACTCTTTTTTACATAAACATTGTGAGCCATCGCTGTCAAAATATAACTTTCATCAGTCAAATTTTTATACCTCTCCTCATAATTCTCCTCAAGCTTTATCACAGCATTTTCCCTTTCCGCAATCCTTATGGCTTCCTCTGTCTTGCCTGGGCGTAGGATATAAACTTCAAAACCAGAAGCACTGTGCGGTTTATAAGGCATTGAATTACAATGCAAACTTATAAATAACTTCCCGCCGTTTTCATTGGCTATTTGACCACGCCTGTAAAGCTCAACAAACTCATCACTTTCTCTTGTCATCACAACTTTAACACCAAGCTTTTCAATCAACGTTTTCAACTTTTTCGCAACCGATAGAGTTATATCTTTCTCTTGCGTCCCATACACACCGATGGCGCCGGGGTCCTTCCCACCATGACCTGGGTCTATCACAACCACATCAAGAAGAAATTTTTTCTTAACATCCTCAAGCCGTGAGTTCAACTCATCAACATAAAGTGCTATAAGAATATCATCACTGCCTCCCCCAGATATCACTTCATAATGTTTTACCTTTGGCACAAGCTTTAACGATATCTGAACCGATTGAGCATGGTGTATAATTTCAACTTGACTTACAAGCTTTGACGAAGCCAACTTCTTTATTTGAGAAATATCAACCCTTACCCTTGGAATTGTAATGTAAAGCCAATTGTTCCGCCCGAGCCAAACTTCATAATCTTTAATTTTTCTCCAGGTGAAAAACCTCAAAAGATAACCATTGCTTCGTTTATCAAGCTTAGCATCATAAATATCAAAATCAGGTTTTGTCAATTTAACTTCCGACCCCTTCAACCTCACCGAGATCAAATTGTTTCTCTCATCAAATTCAAACTCACCCCGAAAATAACGAGCAAAAATCATAGAAAAATACTTAACAGGAACAAAAATTTTCCCTGCGCCAGAGATTACATCAAGCGGAAGCTGAAAAACCTTAACTTCACCCTGAGAAGATACAACTATAAACGGGTTTTCAGAAACAAGTTTAAAATTATATCCCGAGATATTAAAAATCATCCAAAGGTCAACGCTATCAAGAAGATAATCAACCCTTAAAACTTCAAGCAAATCCGGAAGCGATATATAAAGTGCCCTCGCTTCACGAAAAGCAGGAATAAGCTTAACCTCGTCGTTTATCTTGACTTTGAAGGTATCAGCATTTAAAATCCTAAAAATAAACAAAGTCAAAACGATGTATTTTAACCTGCCCTTCAATTTAAAACTCAACTTTTTTCTTTCCGGCGTCAACTTCTTTTATAAACCTTATAAGCCCATTAAAATATGTCTCCTGGTCATCATACATACACATATGACTTCCATTTGGACAAAAGAGAAAACTCCCGTTTTGAACCTGCGTTGCCATCCATCTCATATGCTCTGGGTCCATCGTGTCATATCTTGCGCCAATGACAAGAGTTGGAACTTTAATCTTTCCAAGTTCCTTTGATCTATCCCATTTTTCAAGCCGACCTGAAATTCCAAACTCGCTCGGACCTTGCATCAAAACATAAATTTTTTCATTCGTATGAGAAAAAGCCCTATTAACAGGGTCTGGCCACTGCTCAAGAGGAATCCTCAAAACATGCTTGACATAGTAATATTTCAAGAGTAAATCCATATACTTTGGATTTTTGTAATCGCCCTTCGCTTCAAACTCACGAATCTGCTTCAAAACATCCTCAGGTATATCTTTTGACAAAACTTCCTCTGCATATCTATCATACTCTGGGCAACTTGACATCATATTTGAAATTATCAAAGCTTTAAGATTGTCCTGATACTTGAGCGCATACTCCATAGCAAGTATCCCACCCCACGAATGTCCAAGCAGATAAAAATTATCTTTGTTCAACCCAAGCGCCTTTCTTACCTGTTCAACCTCCTCAACAAATCTTTCCGTCGTCCAAAGTGAACTGTCATCCGGTTGGTCGGAATACCAAGAGCCAAGCTGATCATAGTAAATAAACTCTATCCCCTCTTTCGGGAAGAAACTCTCAACGCATTCCCAATACTCATGCGTTGATCCCGGACCACCGTGCAAAAGCAAGACCTTTATCCTCGGGTTATTCCCAAACCTTTTCGTCCAAACTTTAAAGATACCCTTTGGAGTTTCAATCGGGATCAATTTGATGCCACCTGTCTTAACACCTTCCTCACCATAGTTGAAATATTCCCTCAATGATGGAATTTTTTCACGCTGTGAACAAGAGAGCAAAAAAATCAAAAATAGCAAAATCAACACAGATGATCTCATAGCAAACTCCTTATGCTTTTTAAATAATTTACCAAATATCAAATCAACTATCAAGTTGGATAAATCCCCATCCCCTTTTCAAAATAAAAAAGGCGGGCTTAAAAGCCCGCCCGTTTATATTTACTTCAAAAGAAGCATTTTCTTTGTCTTTTCAAAGTTTCCAAACTTGAGTGTATAAAGATATGTCCCGCTC
>NZ_FAOO01000031.1:0-2313 GCF_900070205.1 Candidatus Thermokryptus mobilis
AGTTCAGATATAACGTATATCCCTGCATCAACAAAAGGATTACCTGTAAGTGAAAATATCACTGACATCTCAGAGCACCTCACTTAATTTGTATTTTCTTCTTGGCGTTCTACCCTCATAGCGCTTGAGCTTGCGCTTTATTTCTTTCAAAGCATTTTTATTCTTATAAACGGTCAAAATCGTCCCATCAATTGGGTTCATAACGATCACAATGCCTTCAACTCTTTCAGCAATTGCCCTCGGCATATCCTCAGGAATATCTTTCTTCCTGACAAATATAAACTTTGCACCAGCATTATAAACTACGAAACCATACTTTAAAGCAAGATTGAGCAATTCGTCACTTATCCTCCGTTGACTCATCCTGTTTAATGCGTGAGTTGTGAGCTTCACTTTTATCACCTCCATAAGATTAAATTATTTTTTTCTTCAAACTCAAGCATCAAATTCCTTACTACCCAACTCATTATTTAACTCATCCTCAACAATCAATTTCAACTTTCCATCAAGCATCGCCAATCCAATCAGAATTAATATGATAGGTAAAGGCAACTTAAAAAGTTCTTCAATTGTTTTTAACCTCATGATTTTTCCTCCTTTTTGATTTTTAACCCCCCATCAGGACCCCCGCCCTTTAAATCTTTATTTTCAAAAACTGTGCCAAAACCTTTACCAATTGATTTTCAATTAAATTTTTGATAAAAGATCTGATATTGTCGGTATTCCGACGTCGGCGTGGCGACACCTGTCGGTATTCCAACATTAAAAAATAGGAAGGGCTATCTTGATATGCCAAGTTTTTTAATCTTATCGTAAAGCGTAGTTCTTGGGATTTTCAAAACCTTAGCAGTTTTACTAATATTCCAATCGTTTTTCATAAGCTGATATTCAATATAAAGCTTTTCAAATTCGCAAAGCGGTAAATCAACAACATTACCTCCGGTCACCTGATGTATCATTTCTCCAATCACTCTATTCTGCGACTTGATGTTCTCTTCAAAGTCATCAGGTAGATTTGATAATATCGTCTCATCCTCATCAGCTCTTGCTACCATATCGGCAATGTAATTTTCCAACTCCCGCACATTTCCAACCCTCCAATCATAAGCAACTAACATTCTCATAACTTCATTTGAAATTCCTTTGATGCTCTTGCCATGCTCACGCGAATACTTATCTACGAAATACTTCACTAAAAGCGGTATATCCTCTTTTCTTTCCCTCAATGGCGGTATTCTAACTTTATGTCTTGATATGCGATTGTAAAAATCAGGCAACGCCCCTCTGTCCAACCATTTATCTGGCTCTTCGTTCAAAGCGATAACTAAAACAACATCAACTTTTTTCACCTCATTGCTTCCAATTCTTCTTACCTCTCCTGACTCAAGAAATCTTAAAAGTTTGCTCTGAAATTCTGCTGTCGTCTTGTTTATCTCATCAAGGAAAACAATCCCACCGTCACACTCCTCAAAAATTCCCTTTTTATCTCTATTAGCGCCAGTGAAAGCACCCTTGACATGACCGAACAATTCCGACTCAAGTAAATTTACCGGGATAGATGCGCAATTTACAGCTGTAAAACTTTTACCATACATCTTTGCAAGATACCTTGCAAAAAGTTCTTTCCCCGTGCCCGTCTCTCCAATCAAAAGAACACTTTTGACCTTGCTCTTCGCATACTTTTCAAGATCCCTGAGAGCGTTTTTCAAACTTTTACTCTTGCCTACGATCTTAACTTCATCAGTATCAACTTTTACAATCGGCTCGCTAAAATCTTCGTAATTTTGAATCCTTTCAACAAGTTCTGTATAACTTATCTCATCTGGAAATACATTTCTATACTTCTCTCCCAACCTCAAAAAAGGAATCTCAGCAAGCGTTATCTTAACTTCATCAGTATTTATTTTTTTACCCTTTCCTATCTCTATAAATTCTGGCTTTTTCGGTTTGTAAAAGAATTTCGGATTGCCTTCAACCTCTGGAGGCGAAACAAGAACATGGTAAAGACGGTCTTGCTTTCTACCAACAAGTGCCATAGCAAGCCCAGCAAAAACCGACATAGTTTTCCTCCCACCAGCAACCGAACAATGAAGCACAACATCATCTCTTTTTGAAAATTCCCTTATCACACTTGTTATAAAATCAGAAGCACATTCATTATGAACACTATCACGGATATCATCAAGTTCGTTGCCTTCTCTATCCCTTATAACCAGTATGTTTTTTTCGGTAAATTTCGGACGTGTTTTAAACTCCTTACAAAATTTTTCAAACACACCATCTTTCCCAAGCAATGGGGGTAAATCCCCCCTA
>NZ_FAOO01000031.1:2869-11565 GCF_900070205.1 Candidatus Thermokryptus mobilis
CCCAAACGAAGTAGTTATCACAATGATCTCGTCAATGTCAATTCCCTTCTGAACCTTCAAACACCAAAGCGTTTCAGTTAAAATTTGCGGTGTTGAACCAAGGATAGAGATCAAAATATTTTTCATAATCTCATCCCCCTGTCAAATTCAAAAAATGAAGACCTCTATTTGTTATCCTTATCCTATAATCCCTTCCATTCTCATCTTTCTCCACCTCAATGAGTCCATAAAGATTCAACCTATCAATCTCATCTGTATAATTACTCTTAAGTTTATTATACTCAGACCCACTCCTCGGGACCTTGTCCGAAAGAAGCTTTAATAAATCCACCTCCCTTCCCTTGGGCAAATAGAAAAGCTCGGGCAAAAACACGACCTCTTTGAATTCCTCATTCATATAATAAACTTTGCAACCCGTTAGAAAACCAGCAAGCGCACAAGCTATAACATGTGCCTTCAACCCACCTGTCGGATTGATGTAAACATCATATCCTTCTTCTTTCTTCTTCAACACAAGATAAATAAATCTATCAAGCATCTCTGCAACCCCCTTGGCAAATTCATCCCTCGCATACCTATCATCATAAAATTGCGCTTCCACAAAATAAGCAGGAAAAGTTGGATTATCATAAATTCTATAACTTTGTTTCTTCAAAAACTCTGCAATAGTGCGAAGACATATTTCATTTGAATAAGTGTTCGTCCCAGAAAGATAAACCTCAACATTTGAAGGAACTTTCCCCCTTACAACCTTTAAAAATGTGTTCAACTCAGCGCTGTTTTTTTCCGGATTTGATGATAAAAACTGATAAATATCTTCCATAAATTTGACATCATCAATCATATTTCTCCAATATTCGTTATCCGCATGCGATGCGCTGTTTTTTATCTCCCTCTGATAGTTCGTCAAAAGCGAATTCCCGACATTGATTATATGAAATTCTTTTTTCATCTTTTCACCAAAATTTTGTTTTTAACTTAAAAATTTCACCTTAACCCATCCCATCGGGAACTTCCCCTCAAAAAGATTTTTCGTATTACCCCACTTTTTATTATGTGGCTTACGAATTTCATTCACAGTCACCGCTGTAACACCACTGAACCTCCCAACCCTTATCACAAACTCATCTTTTGATGGACTTAAAATTTTGCCAATTTTATCAAGGACATCATGCATATCAACGGCAAACTCAAAAAATTCTCTTTCACGCTTAAACTCATTAAGATAAAAATCATTACAAGTTTTGATTATATAATCCTTTGACAAAGCCATCGGAATCCACTTCTCAATCCGATCCTCTGTTTCTATGCCTTTATATTTAGCTTCACTTAAAATTTCGTCAATTCTTATCTCCCCTTCAAACTCAACTGGCTTGCTTAAATTAACCTCTCCAAGGAGAACCTCTTTAAACATCTGTATCCCCACTGTTTCAACTCTACCTCGCCTCTCATTAACACTTGCGTTCAAAACTTCACCGACATGGAAAAATTCATCCGATAAATAAACATCTGAAACTTTCAAAACCCTAAAAGGATCACGCTTTGCGTCGGAACGCTCACCACCTCTGGTCTTAACAATCGCACCAACTAATTCAAGCTCCCAATGCCCCTTTTTGTCAAATAACTTTTTCTGAAACTCTTTCAATTTATGTCGTCCAATTTTTTTAATCTCATTCTGAACAGCATCATTAATTATCGCCGTCCTTATCGCACCTTTAATTGAACTGCCAGGAAGATATGGCCTAAAATCCGAAACGCTTCTAATGAAAGGTGAAATCAAAAGTTGATTTCTCACATCATTTATACTTTTATCATACTTTTCAACAACTGACCTCGTGACGCTAATTTTATACTTCGCATAACTCTCATTGAAGTTTTCAAGTATCACATTCCTCAAGCCGATCAAATTGTTGCTCTCAATGTAGCTATAGAATCTCTTCAACTGCTCCTCACTTAACCCGGAGATTAAATCATCCGACTCAATCCTATAAAAATTCCCATCCTTAATCACATACTCAAATGGACTTATATCCGCACCCATGCCTATGTGAATTGGGGTTATTATGCGATATAAAACTTTCAAAACCTGTTTGTACTCTGCCATTTTTAAACCTCCAACTTAACTTTTATCGGAAATGCGTAAGCATACTGAACAATGTCTTTATTTGAATGCACATTTTCAATCAAACATCCATAGTGATCCTTCACCTTGCTGACCTTAAAAACAGAGCCCGCCTCAAAGAAAAGAAGCGGTTTTTTAAATGGATCAATCAAAGCAAAATGACCACCCGCTTTTGGAAACTTCGTAAATAATTTATACCAAGCATCTTCAAACTCCACAAATTCATCTCCGGCAGGGATAAAATTTGAAATAGACATAAAAGCATTTCCATCACTTGCCTCAGGAAGTCCTTGCTCGGTAATTTCAATAAACTTTATCCGACCCCTTCCAACTGAAGCATCAGCTCCAAAACCATTCAGCTCAACGCATCTTAAGATTGTTTCAATCTCCCCCTTGTTAAAAAATTCCGTCTTGATTGCAAACCACATCGGCATATTTAAATCATAAAATGTCTCATCGGTTGCGAACAATTCACCCACTTCAGCAGTCGTAAATATCAAACGATCTATTTTATTGCGCAAGATCGTCTCTGTCACCACCTTACCTATAACAAACCTTTCATCCGACACCTCCTCCTTTAAAACCTCAAACAACTTATCAGGGCTTAAACCATCCTTTACCTTTTCAAAATTTTCAATTCTCATCAAATTTCGCTTTTTTAGCTTCTTGAAAATTTCCCTTTCAACTATCTCACCATCTTTACCAACCAGCGGAATGTGAGGAACAGGCAAAAATCCATCTGGATATGCATTTGATACAAGCGTCGGGTTTCCATTTTTATGTGCTTGAATGAAATCCTTACATCCCTTCTCACCCCATATATAATAACACGCCCAAGCAATATGCCCCCATATCGTATCAGATTGAAATGGCGTTATAACAGGACTTAACACTTTAAACTTCACTCTGAATGTCTTCATAATTAAACCTCAACTTCAAGTTTTAATTCCTCTGGTTTGTATTCTCTAATTTGATCAGGTCTAACGATAAATTTTATCTTCCCACTCCCTCTGCTTCCATATCCACCAAGACAATCAAGCTCAAGTAATTTCATCCCCTGTTGAATTATCTCAAACAATTTCTCATCCAACTTCCCATCATCACCCGTATCAAAAACCCTATAAACTATCTCAAAACTAAACCTAACCCCAGGTACAACCCTTTCAAGCCTGCGCGGATTTGCTTTTGCGGTAATCCTGTTCAAATTATTTTCCGTCTTTTCCTCAATTATATCATAAACCGTCAACCCCTTCTCTCTCATCTCCTTTTTATAATCATCGCTTATAAATGCATCTCTAAAGATAACTCTCGTCGGTCCACGTTTTTTTGCAATTTCCTCAAACTCCTTTTCCGGCGAAGTTCCAAACACCCGACAAATTTCACAATATAAATCTTTACATTTATGAACATCGCCATCATTATTTACTTTTCCAAATACAAGCTCCAATAAACTTCTCATTTTCCCTTTTAAAGACGAACCTGGAATATATGGTTCTCCCGTGATCGGATGTTTTAAAACTGGGTTATCCATCCCACCGATTTCAATTATATCACTGCTACCACCAATGTGAAGCCCTGTGAGAAGTTCAATTTCCCCTGTTATAACCTTATACTTTAAAAGTTTCATGGCATTAACCCCTTGTTTTTATTTTTAATCAAACTTTTCAGCTTTCCCATAATAATAGCCAACTACCGCCTCAAAATGTGTTACAAAAGCTTTAAAATCATTCTCATCATTTACATTATCAATACATTTGGTTATGAAATCAACAAATTTTGGGGGAACTAACCCTCTCCCTTTTTGATAATTCACTTTAACTTTTAGCATCTTTACAAGTGGCTTTATTTTATCAAATTTTTCTGCCTTGACCCTATCCTCAAGCGCTTTGACCTCCATATAAAACTTCCTTAACTGCGAACTTTTTAAATCTGGCTTTCTTGGGTTATTTCCAACAAGCTCATCCGCTATCTTCTCAGCTTCCTTAGTCACCAATTCCTCTTTGATCACCCATTCCCCAGTTTCAGCCTTCCTAAGGAAATACTTTTGCTCCGCCATTTTTACGCCTCCCTTTTTATTTTTTTACCCCTGTATTTATAAATCACATAAGAAATCGGTATTCTCAAACCAAGCCACAACTTCCTATACTTATCCCTCAAATTGTTCTCAACCAACTCAAACAACTTATCCCTTTCTTCTCTACCCTTGACTATCTTCCCATCTTTTATCTCAACTAAATTTCTTGCGACATCGTACCTCAAAAGGTATGTGAACCTCAATCCTTCTATATCTCCATCCTCATAATACCTCTTCGCCATCCTTTGATAGGTTAATAATCTATGCAAAAAAGTCGTCTTAACATTTGAATCCTTTGAAATCAACCACCCCTCAAGCATATCCCTCCATTTGATTAGCTCATCCAAAAGAAATCCCCATCTAACGGTTGTATTAAAAATCGTCAAACTATCTTTCACAATCTTTCCATTCTCTTTAAAACTTTTTGATCTCTCAAGAAACTCATCCGCCATAACTGCTCCCCTGTTGACGGGATATTTCGGACCTATAAGCGCTATCCCAGCGCTTAAAGTTATATCTTCATTCTCCGTCGTATATTTTCTAAATTTTTTATACATTTCAACGGCGAACTCAAAAATTTCCTTCCATTCCCCAACAAAAAGAAGGTCATCTCCACCCGAGTAAACCACATAGATATTTCTATACTTTTCTCTTACAAGTTCATCCAAAAAAGCGCTGAAATAAAAATCAAAACTTCTACTTAAAGTCACATACTTTGATATGCTCATATTCTTTGAAAACTCCACAGAAAAAATCTTTCCAAGGTTATCCACATCCGCCTTTAACACACCAAGCATTGGCTTCCCTTCGCCATCACTATCAAGCGTTCCCATCTTTGCGATTTCACCAAAAGTTTTAGTTCGTCCCATCGCCTCTTCCCAATCCTGTTTAAGCTCCCTGACCTCTTCATAAATTGACCTTTCCTCGTTAGCCCATCTCGGAACATAATTTGCGATAAATTTCACTGGATATATAAAACCAGGAAAATACCTCAACATTTCAAGATGATAAATTTTATCACCATACTTCGCTATGTTTACCTCGCTTAGTTTATGAAAATTTAAATAAACCTTTCCCCTGAGAATTGGAACGCCTAGTCCCAAGTTAACACCTGCATATGAAATCACATCAACTTCTGTCAACCACCGCCCAATATCAACAAAACTTTTACATTTGCGACATACTTTTATCGCTTCACCTTCCTCATCCTCAATTTCCTCAACCGCTGGATATGTCCCACAATATCTACAATGCCCATCCCTACGCAAGCCCTCAAACAAATCATCAAATGTAAAACCCCTTGCCCCTTCTTTAAGTATATCTATAAATTTCTTCTTTTTTCTCTCCTCAACTGAATCCTGAACTCTTATGAGAGTTTTACTGAAATTTTCACGCATCAAATCATTACCTGAAATTTCAACATCATATGAGATATTAAGCGATAAAACAGCGCTAAACTCGTCATAAAACCAAAGCGATATCTCCTTAGAAAGTTTCTCCATTTTGTTCCTCACCGACTCAACATTTGGCGCCAAAATTATAAACCTACCACCTGCATTCATTATACATGACGCTGGCAGAAGACCGATCTCCTTTAAAATGTAACTTATAATCCCTTCAGTGAATGCATAGATATAAAACGACCTCGCTCTCAATATTCTGCTTGCCCCCTTCACATTTGTCACCGAAAGCATATAGATGAAATCCTGTATCCCGCTTACATCACCATTTATAAAAATAAACTTCTTTCTGTCCCTATCCTTTATATCCTCAATTTTATCAAGTGTCCCCGTTTCAAAATGATATCTCAGAAGCGCCGCCGCAATCGCACATGTTGTCCTCAAATGATCATAAAGAGATACATCTGGCACATCCATAGTTGAACTCGGGATACACCAGGCATACTTTTCAAGCAAAGAAAGCGCCGAAGCAATCCAAACATTAAAATTGTCCCTTAAAACACCAAGCAATTTGAACTCCTCAATAAAATCATCCCAAAGTTTTTTATATTCCCCCGTTAAATCACTCATCTTTTCTTCTTGAAAAGGAAAAACACTTTCATCTGGCTTTAGCGATGTCAAATTATAAACCCACCTTTTACCCTTGCTTCCACTACCAATTCCACTGAAAACAGAAATTAATCTCTTTTCTCTAAAAGTTCCGCTTTCCTCATCTTTCAAATCCTCTGCCTTTGTCCTATCCATACCACTGCTTAACCAATCCGCCTGCTGAACTATGACCTGAAGAGGCGACTTCGGCGCATGATGCCTTGACGCAAGATTTTTAACATTGTCAAGAGCATCTCCGGTCAAACTTTCAGAAACATCAATCGGAAAGAGTGCTCCGAACTGTTCAAAAAATTCACTCGTCCATAACACATGCCTATACCTCCCCCAATCAGGGCACAATTCCCCCTCAAGCTTTTTCGTCTCCAAAGACAATCCTTCATCCCCCTTTACCGCCCTCTGCCAAAATTTACCTATATCGTGAAAAAGAGCTGAAACAGCAACTGCCCTCGTTAATTTGTCAATGTCCATATCCATAGCTAACCCGCTTTATTTTAAATCCTTTGTTAAAATTAACAAACCTTTTGTATCAAATTCAACACAAAAATTAAAAACTATGTAGTTTGCTAACTATATAGTTCTCACCTCAAAATTTCAATCCTCCCCGAGTCAAGCTCTATCCCATATCTTGGCTTGCCATATTTACCTTTATTTTTGATCTTAACCAAATCAACATTTGGAATTGGAACAACGCTCTCTATCTTCTTATTGATGTCGGAAATTTTATCGCTTAAACTTTGTCTTGGGATACCACTATCAATCCAATGCTTTATTGTTTTCACCTCCCTGCTCATCACTCCAAAATTTTTCTCAATTACGCCTAATGCCTTGGACAAGGGTCTTTGGTTTCTAAACTTCCTGATCTTCAAATTATTAACTTCTTCAAACTCTGGAAAACAAAACGAGCATAAAATTTTTCTATGATTGCGCTTACACAGCTTCCTGCTGAACACAAAGTAAAGATAAATAAAAAGCTCCGTCGGTTTTAGCTCCAAAGCCCAATCATTGACCTTAACATCACCACGTTTAACATCAACATAAAGATGGGGCTGAATCAAAGTTAAATCAATCTCACGCTGAGCTATTTTAACAAGTTCATCATAACTTTTATCTGACGGCAATATGTTCTTAAGTTTGTTCCTTAAATGAACATACGGAATTTCATAAAGCGTAATTTCAGCTCCCCTTGAAGTATGTTCTGACTTATCCGACAACCTTACAAAAGTCACTTCCTCAATAGGAATGTAAAGAAATCTACCCCCATCTTTACCCTTTAAGTTAGGGTCATCAAAGGGACTGTTGACAATGACATGATACATTTTATCCTCACCCTTGCCATAAAATTGGAATGCAAATGCCGAATAAACATCCATACTTTTTCTTCCCCCAGCGATTGAACAATGAACAATTACACTTTCATCTTTCAACTTTTGACGGATAAAATCAAAAAGCATATTTGCAGCACCCTGATTTTCTTCAACCGTTATTATATCCTCAATTTCCCTCCCATTTGTATCCTTTAGGACAATTATACTGTTTTCATCAAACTTTATCCAATTTATCCCAAACTCATCGCAAAACTTTTTAAAGCATCCACTTTCAATAAGCTCGTCAATAATCATCTTCCGCCCTTTTGAAGTCGTCAAAACAAAAACCTCAGAAATTTTCAACCTAACCCTCCTATTTTTTAAATCATCATAGGTCAATGTTTTGCCAGGCTCAGCAAAAGTCAAAAACTGAAGCGTCTCAGTAATTATCCCCGGCGTCAAACCCGCTACAACTATTAAAATATGTTTCCTCTCGCTTGTATTGTCTTCATTATGATTCACGGAATCTGCCAAATCATTTATTCTTAATTAATCCTAAATTTGGGGTAAATTCCCAATTATCAAACTCTCAGCTTGATTTTTATTTTCATTGTAAATCCTCACGTATACTTCATTGTTCTGTTTCTTCAATTCTATAGCATTATGTTCAAATCCTGCGTGAGCAAAAAAGTTCCTTTTGTCAATTTTTGAAAGATTTTTGTTTAAAATGGAAGAATAAACTTGATAATCTTGGGTTATATTTTGCAGATTTTGTATATCATATATTTCTTTATCAATTCTGTTGCTTTCTACTGGAAGG
The DNA here is from genome assembly GCF_900070205.1 of Candidatus Thermokryptus mobilis. Taxonomy (NCBI): domain Bacteria; kingdom Pseudomonadati; phylum Candidatus Kryptoniota; genus Candidatus Thermokryptus; species Candidatus Thermokryptus mobilis. The sequence continues at coordinate 11,259 of NZ_FAOO01000031.1, forward strand.
TTTTTAAAAATTTCTTCTTTTAAATTTTCAATTTCAGAAAGTTGAATATCAAAAAGTTTTTTAAATCCTAATTTTTCTAAAATTGCGCTTATTAAAAATGCTTTTACAAGATTTGAAAAGTTCTCCTCAAATTCAAATTTTCTTAAAATCTCTAACTTTCCTGAGGAATTTAAAACTATAAAATTTTCAAATTCATTTGAAATCCTTTCGATTTTATCCTTGATGTCTTTTGAACTTATCATATAACTTAAAACAAACACAGGAAGTGCAAAAAAGAAAGAACCAAGGAAAACCAAAATTTCGTCTC
>NZ_FAOO01000032.1 GCF_900070205.1 Candidatus Thermokryptus mobilis
ATTATCAGCTGTCTGAACAATCTCAGAAAAGTTCCCCGGCTTTAACCTGTTCCATATGTTCTCATCATTGCTTACATAATCAGTTGACCAAATGAAAGCGTTGAAGCTGGTTAGACCTATCATATCTGATTCATCAAGGTCTGTAAACTCAAAGTTTGGTTCACCTGGACTCAAAGGGTCTAAACTACCATCTGGCAACAACCTACCTCTCGTTGGAATACCATCCCCCTCACCCTCATCCCCAGTCCCAGGAATCCCATCAACACCAACATCATCTATCAAAGGATTCCAATCACCATCATTGTCTATCCCATCCTGTTGACTCTCATCAACCATACCATCACCATCGTTGTCTATGCCATCATACGGATTCCCCGGCGACTCCAAAAATTTATAACCAAAATACCCAGGCTTCAAACCAAATTCACCTTTCCCATCGTGATCCCAAATATAAACCATACTTCTTGCATAAACAGGGATGTTATCAACTGGCGGATAATTCGGAACATTGTAAGGCGGAACGAAAAACGCGTCATCATCCGTCTGCTCATTACTTGTTGGTGCCCCACCACCAATATCAGCATCCCCATACATCCCAAAAATAACCGAATCTAATTTCTTAGGGCTCACATTCGTAATAGTGTAGACAAAGAAGATACAATCCTCAGCCAGCGGATTGCTCCACTGTAAAGCCCTAACTTGAACTTGAACTCCAAGACCGCGACGAGTAGAATCCTCAGGAAATGGAAAGTATCCATGCTCCTTGTTATCCCTATCATCCATTACATAGAATGCTTCAAGGTCTGCTTGCGTTGCATCCCTTGACAAATACCCAGGCCAAACATATTTCCCTAAAACAGGATCATACCAACTTGCTGGCCAAGAATCCGGCTTGCCATCACCATCTCTGTCCTTGTCAGGATTATGTGCTATCTTGTCCTGATTCGGATCAGCATATCCGGGAAGCGGATTAAATGTCCAAAACTCCGTCCCATCAGGCGATACCGTGCTATAGTATCTCAAACCGTCACTCACAACATGAATTCTTCTACCACTTGTATCAACAACTGATGCTGCAACCAACGGACTGAACTCATATATATGAGGCAGATCATTCCAAACGACATTTAACCTACGGTTGAAATTAGGACCAGCTCCAATTGCACCATAGTTGTAGATAACCGTCATCACCTTATTGCCATTCATAATCAAACTTTTTCTATCAGCGTAACTTTTTACTTTCCTGAAGTTACCGCCCCCGCCATCTTTCTTGTATACTTCCCTTTTTATCTGTGTGGCTTTATAAATCTCCAGAACTTGCTTCATGTAATTTTTAACACTTTCATGCTCGCGCTCTCGCATTTCAAATCTCTCACTGGAAAAAATCCCCCTTAAAATATTTAGGGCTTTATTCCTATCGGATAAAACCTGCGAGAATAGAGATGGGAAGCTTAGGATTATGATCAGAAAAATTGAAATAAGCCGCATTTGAAGCGGACTTTATTTTTTATTGAATATAAAAAAAGCAACGCCTTTTTGTCAATAAAAAATTGGATAAAAACGAGCTTTCCTAAAATTCACATCAACCGCCCTCTTTTGCTCAAATATCTAAAAAGAGCAACATCAAACGAAGTGCTTGTGTCCATAAGTTCATAATCAATTCCATTTACAAGACATTCAAGCCGATATCTTTTGATAAACTCCTCAAAAGCCCTTCTATAATCCTTCTGAACATAAAGTCCCTGCGTCATTATCTTCTCAGATGTCTCAACATCTTTAAAGATAGCGTCAAAATTAAAATTGAAATTTCTCTCCGCTGGATCAAGCACTTGAAAAACTATCAATTCGTTCCTTTTGTGCTTAAAATGTTTTAACGCACTTATAACTTCATCCTGCTCATCCAATAGATCGCTTATCACAATTATAAGCCCTCGCCTCTTTATCCTTTCGGCAATTGAATGTAAAACATCTGCTGTCTTCGTTTTATTTGACGGCTCATTACTCTCAAGCTCGGACAATATAACACTCAAATAACTCTTCACAGACCTCGGCGGAATGAACTTCCTTATCCGCTCATCATATAAAACAAGACCAATTGCATCCCTTTGCATCAACATAAGATAAGATAAGCCAGCTGTCAAATAACACGCATACTCAAACTTTGTTATATTTCCCCCCGATGAATAACCCATTGATCTACTCGCATCAAGAATTATGTAAGATCTTAAATTTGTCTCCTCCTCAAATTGCTTTATAAAGTATCTATCCGTTCTGCCGTAAACCTTCCAATCAATATATCTCGTGTCATCCCCAGCTGAATATTGCCTATGCTCAGAAAACTCAACGCTGAAACCATGATACGGGCTCTTATGCAAACCAGCTATGAAACCCTCAACAACAAGCCGTGCGATAAGCTCAAGATTTGATAACCTTGATACAAATTGAGGGTCAAGATATTTCCTGTGATTTTGCATCGTTTAAACCTCATCCAAGTTGAACAAGTATAACACCTGCTATAACTAAAGTCCCACCGACTAAAAAAGGCAAAGTTATCGGATTACCAAAAATTAACACACTAAGTATAGCCGTCATCAACGGTTGCCCATTCGTAAAAATGACAACTTTGCTCGCCTCAATCTTACCTATAGCATAATACCAAAGAAAATATCCAAAAATTGAAGTTCCAACCCCAAGATAAATAACGCCAAGATAAGAACCAAAAGAAACTTTTGCCATATCAAACTTAACGAAATCATATAACCCAAACGGTAGATAAATCAAACTGCCAATCATCACTGCAACTGCGGTTACATAAAGAGCACCATACTTAACTATCATCTTTCGCCCAAGTATTGAATAAAGCGCCCAAAACATCGCCCCAAACATTATTATGACATCGCCTTTTAAATTCTCCAACCGCAAACTCAAACCGCTCTCCCCGAATATGATACCGATCCCAACAAAACTTAAAATTACCCCAACGACTTTGTAAAAATTGATCTTCTCCCCCAATAAAATCGCAGAAAAAATCAACGCAAAAATTGGCGTCATCGCATAAATTAAAGATGCATTCGCAGGCGTTGTATATTTTATCCCGAGGATGAACGCAAATTGATTCAACGGGACAGCAAGAATCCCAAGCAATAAAAATTTAAATCTATCATTCTTTTCAACTTTCACTCTCCCATGCTTTGAAAATCTCAACACAAACCCAAAACCTAAACCAGCGATCGCAGACCTAAACAATGTCAATGTAAGTGGCGGAACCTCCTTTACAACCGCTTTTGCAATTATATGTGTAAAACTTGCAATCAATGTCTGTATCGTCAGCCAAAAATAAACCATCACTCACCTTCAAATAAATTTAAAATTTGCTCACAACTCCCAACGAAAGCATCAAGCCCAATAACATGGCGAACTAAATTTTCATAGATTAAATCCCACCCTTTAAAATCAAACTCATCATAAATCGTGTTGTGAAATATAACATTAAAAACCCCACCAAAACTTCTCACGACCTCAACAAGCTCAAAAACCTTCTCCAAAATCTCATCAACCGTTTCTGAACTTCTACCATACTGATAAACCGAATCCATAAAAACTATCGGAATCTCGTAAACATTAATTTCAGAATTTCTCTCAACATCATAAACTTTGAAAGGGAAAGCATAACCACACCTGAAACCACCTCTTGACAAGAAACCAAGCGTTGAATCATATCTAAAGCCAATCATTTCCTCAAAAAAAGGCGTGGTCTCAAAGTCATACATCAAATAATGCCATCTCACACCTGAAACTTTAATTCCAACTAAACGCTCAAGCTTTTCCTTCTCATATTTTACTAAATCAAAATTTTTAAAAGATGAAAACGACGGATGGAAAGCAACTTCAAAACTCTCGCCATTTAACTTATTGACGAAGTCAACAAGAAATTCATCCCATTTATAATTTGCATCATACTTTGAGCTTCCGCCCGATTTAAAGAAAAAGGTTGATTTAACACCAAGTGATTTTTCAAATTCAAAAATTCTTACCAAACCCTCACGATAAGGATCAAGACCTTTTAAAAGAAAATAAACAAATCTCGCAAACCTATGACGCCTCGTTTGAATGTCCTCCCGTCCCATTATAAATTTATTCACAACCTCATTATAAATTCCATAAAGAGACCATTTCCTTAACACATCAACATCATGCGTAAGACAGACCGCAAAATTCCTTCCACCCCATTTTTTCAACTCAACTACGATGCCAAATTTTTCCATCAACGATTTCAAAATGTAAAAGTAAAAATTCACTATCGGAAAATCAGAAACGCCAATCTTTACAAGTAAATTTTCCACATCTGGAAAACGACCGATTTCATCTCTTGCCTTCTTTATCCTCTCATCCCAACAGGACAAAAAATAAAACGAACACGAGAGAATATCAAAGTTTATGACAGCAAACTCATCCTCAACTCTAAACACCGGCTCACCAACTTTGAAAAAGATGGGAAGCTTAAACCCATCAAACTTTTCGGGGACAAAGGGTGGAGATAGTCTAACAAAATGAACAAACATCGTATCATATGCCTTTCCATCGTCAAAAAGTTTAATCGCCTCCTCACTCCTCCTGATGAAAATACCTTTTTCTATTTTAAAAAAATCACCATAAGCGATCAAAAAATCCTCATGCGAGGCATCGTCAATTGAATTGACAAAATCAAAATCAATTTTATAAACGCTGAAAAAATTCCTTAATACATACTCAACTCTTTTTCTCTGCGATTGTGATTCAACATCTATAAAAACTTTAACCCTCATCCCAAAACTCTCTCACTTAACGATAACATCGCTCAAAGAGACAAAATCATAAAGCGGAAACCTTTCGCAAAGTTCCCTCACTTGCTCTCTAACCTCTTTGTAAACCTGCTCATTCCCAACATTTGAAATCACCCTATCAATTAACTCAGCTATAAATTCCATCTCCTTCTCTTTCATACCTCTTGTAGTAAGCGCCGGGGTCCCAAGACGTATCCCACTTGTGACAAGCGGACTTTTATCATCAAACGGAACCATATTTTTATTCACGGTTATCCCAGCTTGCTCAAGTGCCTTTTCTGCGTCTTTCCCAGTTATACCTTTATTTCTGAGATCAATTAAAATTAAATGATTGTCAGTTCCACCAGAAACAAGATTATAACCGAGCTGAATCAATTTATTTGCCAACGCTTTTGCATTTTTTATAACTTGCACTGAATACTCCTTGAACTCTGGCTTTAACGCCTCACCGAAGGCAACTGCCTTAGCAGCTATGACATGCATAAGAGGTCCACCTTGAATCCCAGGCATAACAACACCATCAATTATCTCAGACATCATACGAAGACGATCACCTTTTGGCGTCTTTATACCGAATGGATTTTCTCTGTCCTTATACATCAAAATTAAACCTCCCCTCGGTCCTCTCAACGTCTTATGCGTTGTTGATGTGACAATATCACAATATGGCAAAGGATTATTCAACAAACCCGAGGCGATCAAACCAGCTGGATGTGCTATGTCCGCCATAAGATACGCTCCAACTTTGTCAGCTATCTCCCTAAATGCCCTGTAATCATAATCTCTTGGATAAGCACTTGCGCCAACAACTATCATCCTTGGCTTCTCTCGCTTTGCGATGTCTTCAACTTCGTTCATATCAATCCTTCCCGTCTCTTTTGAAACACCATAAAAAACGGCTCTGTATAGCTTCCCAGAGAAATTAACAGGCGAACCATGGGTCAAGTGTCCGCCGTGAGCTAAATTCAATCCCATAATCGTGTCCCCGGGCTGAAGAAATGTAAAATAAGCAGCCATATTCGCTTGGCTCCCGGAATGCGGTTGAACATTGGCATATTCACAATTAAAAAGTTGCTTTGCCCTATCCCTGGCTAAATTTTCAGCGATATCAACAAATTCACATCCACCGTAATATCTTCTGCCAGGATATCCCTCGGCATATTTATTTGTCAAAACTGACCCCATCGCCTCAAGGACAGCCCTTGAAACGAAATTTTCACTCGCTATTAATTCAAGCGTATAATTTTGCCTTTCCACCTCACCAGCTATCGCCCTATAAACTTCTGGGTCCTGTTCCTTCAACAAAAACATAACTTTAAATCTTTTTGTTTTTACAAATAACACCTCTTTTTCGCTTCAAACTTCAACCAATCCCTGAAATCAGGATGAGCTATTTCTATCAACGCCTTAGCCCTTTCTCTTATGCTTTTACCGTGAAGATAAGCCACACCATACTCAGTGACGACATAATGAACATCGCCCCTTGAAGTTACAACACCCGCTCCTTCCGTTAAAACTGGAACAATCCTTGAAATCGTTCCGTTTTTTGCCGTTGAAGGTAATGCAATTATCGGCTTCCCTCCCTTTGAACGAGCTGCCCCACGGATGAAATCAACCTGCCCACCTATACCACTGTAAATTCTATGACCGATGGAATCAGAACAAACTTGCCCGGTCAAATCAATCTGTAAAGCAGAATTTATAGCGACCATTTTTTCATTTTGCGCAATTATAAACGGATCATTCACATAATCCGAAGGATGAAACTCAAAAAGCGGATTATTGTCTATGAACTCAAAAAGCTTCTTGGTCCCGAGAACAAAACTCGCTATGACCTTGCCCCTGTGTAATGTCTTCTTTTCATTGTTCACAACCCCTGCTTCAATCAATGGCAAAAGCCCATCGCTGAACATCTCAGTGTGAATGCCAAGGTCTTTCTTATCCCTCATAAAAAGCAAAACCGCATCCGGTATCCCACCTATCCCCATCTGTAAAGTTGAACCATCCTCAATCAAATCCGCTATATAACCCGCGATCTTCCTGTGTAAATCGGTTATCTCTTCCTTTGGCAATTCAAACAAAGGTCTATCTGATTCAACAAAATAATGAATTTTGCTCACATGGATAAAACTATCCCCAAGCGCCCTCGGCATATTTGTATTGACCTCAGCTATCACAATCCTTGCCGTCTCAGCTGCTGCTTTAGTGCATTCAACCCCGACACCAAAACTGCAAAAACCATATTCATCTGGCGGAGAAACAGTTATCAAAGCGACATCAATTTTATATTCACCGCTGTAAAACAACCTTGGAATCTCGGACAAAAATATCGGCACAAATTCAGCTCTTCCATCATTGACTGCATCGCGAACATTAGCCCCTGTGAAAAAAGCACGATGCTTAAAATGACCTTGCATTTCCGGTGCGACATAAGGTGCTTCTCCAAATGTTAAGATATGTGCTATTTCAACATTTTCAAGTTCATCCTTCCTCGCAACAAGCGCTTTTATCAACGGCTCCGGCGTAGCACATCCCGGATGAACCCAAACCCTGTCACCCGATTTTATGACCCTTACCGCTTCCTCAGCCGTGACTGTTCTTTCTTTAAAGTGCTTTGTCCAGCTCATAGTAGTTCTTCAATTTTTTTGTATTTCAAGTTAAAAATTTCGGCGATGCTTTGATTTGTACAATAACCCAAATAAGTATAAACCCCCTTGGCAAAAGACGGGCGCTCCCTCAAAACATGTTCAAGTCCACTGTTCGCAATCTCAAGTATGTAAGGCAAACTTACATTCGTCAAAGCATAAGTTGCAGTCCTTGCAACATTTGAAGCTATGTTCGGAACACAATAATGTATAACGCCATGCTTAACAAAAACGGGATTAACTATCGTCGTTGGTCTGCTTGTTTCAATACACCCACCTTGATCAATTGAAACATCAATTATGACAGAGCCGGGTTTCATCTTTTTGACCATTTCCTCAGTTACAAGCTTTGGGGTCAGTGCCCCGTGAATTAAAACAGCACCTATTAAAACATCGGCAAACTGAACCGCTTTTTCAATGTTATAAACATTGGCTATAGCTGTTTCAACGCGCTTGTCAAAAAGTTTTTCAACCTCCCTTAACTTATCAACATCTTTATCAAGCACCACTACATGTGCCCCCAGTCCAAGAGCTGCTCTTATAGCGTTTTGCCCAACAACCCCAGCACCTAAAATCACAACAGTCGCCGGTGGAACCCCCGGAATCCCACCAAGAACAATACCCCTTCCACCATCCTCGTTTTGAAGATAACGCGCAGCTATAACAATAGCCATCTGCCCCGCTATTTCACTCATCGCTTGAAGTATCGGAAGACGACCATCAGGAAGTTCAATTATCTCATACCCTATGGCTGTTATCTTACGCTCAAGCAAAATCTCAACAAAACTTTTCGGCGCAACCGCAAGATGAAGAAAACCAAACAATAAATGTCCATCACACAAATAAGAATACTCCGCCTCACTTGGTCTTGAAACCTTAACTATCATCTGCGCCCTTTTGTAAACCTCTTCCTTTGAAAATACAATTTTACCTCCCATCTTTTCGTATTCAGCGTCACTGAAACCACTATATTCACCAGCCATTGACTCAACAAAAACCTCATGCCCACTATCAACAAGTGCTTTGACCCCAGCAGGTGTAAGTGCTACCCTCCTTTCAAGAATTTTTTGCGCATCCACACTTTCCCTTGGAATTCCAATGTTCATAGGTCAAAATACCTTTTGTTATTTTTGCAATTAAATATACGAAAAACTCTTTGGAAATTCATAAACAACATAACATCACGCCCGATGTAGCTATCTTATTAACTCTGCAAAGCGAATCAATCAAAACGAATAAAACAAAATCTCACTCTTCACTAATGCCCCAAATGGCAAAGTTATATTTAAACAAAAAAGCGGAGTCAGGTGTCCCCAACCCCGCTCCTATTTAAGCATCTTGAAGATCTCTCTAAATCTTACTCGGGAATCTGACCTGCACGATCAAACATCCTAACAGATATGATTTTGCCCAAACTAAATTATCCTATCTGTGCCGATCACTATCTTAATCAAGCTAAATAAATTTTGCAATCTTCATTTCGGTGTTGCTATTTTGTTTTTAATTTTGAAACGACTTAAAAGGGGCAGGGAAACTCCCCTACCCCTTGAATCTGTTAGTTCAATCTTCCCTGAAGCTTCAGCTCGCCCCCATCCTTAAACTTAACATACGGTATTCTTATATCAAAGTATAGATTTTCAGAGGGCGTATCATAAAGTTCGGTCTCGGTCTGTATAAATATGTTAACATCAAACTCTCTGACCACGCTCAAGACCTGACCCGGCTTAAGATCGTCGCCTATGACCACATTGAACCTCTTCAACAATCTTCCATTTTCATTTCTACACTTTACAATCGCGCTGTATTCGTCAACGATTTTATCACCGACATTTTTAAAGTTGATCTTAAAGACAACTCTCTTATCAAAACCCCAGAAATCTACAACACGACTGAACTTATGTATTGACTCAACCACGAGGTTTCTGTTTATCTGCTCAGTTATCTGCTCGTTCAATTTCTCAATGCGTTCGTGCTCAAGTTCGTCGAGCTTTTTAATGATGTCATAAAAGTTGGTTATCTC
>NZ_FAOO01000033.1 GCF_900070205.1 Candidatus Thermokryptus mobilis
ATAAATTTTGTTGTTCCCTGCCCCGGTGTGAGCCGGGGTTTTTTGTTTAGAAAATAAAAAAAGGAGAGGAATTTGTCAAGGGGTGAAGAGGGGAAATTTTTAAATGAACCCCTCACCCTGTCCTCTCACGCAGGGGGAGGGGGAACAGGGGAAGGGTTTTTAAAGGGTGTTTTTTCCCTACTTTAAAGGTTGAGAAGACCTATCTTATAGAGAAATTCTTCCCATTGTTCCTTTTTGTATTTTAGTTTATCAATTCTGACGAGATATCTTTCCTCTCGTATTTTCCCCAAGTAAGGGAGCGTTTCATTTACATTTTTGAGTTTATCTTTACTTGTTTTAAAGTAGCCACAGATAAAACCTTTTAGTTCTGTTTTTATTTCTCCACATTTAAAATCATATATTCTTTTTTTGATATTTTTAAGATAATTTTTAAAAAGCAGATCATCTGCTGGAATTTTGCCTTCGGCGAAGTCAATGAGGCGTGAAAATCCGCAGACCTCAATGAAGAATTGCAAAATGGGTTGTTGGGGAACGGAACATTTAACCATAATTCCATAATCGTATCCTTTCTCTGCTTCCGCCCAGATACCAGACAATGCGGGTGATGATTTTATGCTGACCTTTTTCTTAGCATTTTTAATGTCGTTCTTATGTTTTTGAAGTTGGTTTGATATTTCCCAATCTAGTTCTATTCTTACCTTAGTGAAGTTTTTTTCAAGAAATTTTTTCAGCATAATTTCGCCGAGTTTTCCGATAAACTGATCCACGAGAATTGACTCAAAAGTTCTCCTTCTTTCTCTAAATCCCTTTGCGGTTATGGTTGCTTTTGTCCCTCCTAAAAACATTTGATAAGTTATTTCAATGCAGAATATCAGCAGGCGTAAAATGTCTTGGTCGTCTAATTTTAATATAACTGTATTTGGCAGGAGTTTTTCGTAGATCCATTTTGAGGTTTTTTCTTCATCAAGGAACATTTTGTTTCCTTTAAAGGAAATAACTTTAAGATCATTGCTTCTGCAAGCAGAAAGCAGTAGTTCGCTGAGTTCTTCTTCATTAAATGATATGTTATGGTTTTCTTGAATATGTTTTATCTGATCTTGGATATAGCTTGATAATTTTCTTTTGAACTTGGGTATATTGTTCAGTTCGGATTTTAGAATTCTAATCATATTATTTTTTTCTTTTTAGCACGACTAGATGTTCTGTTTTTATTCTGCTGTCATTTTCCTTTGATGCGGGGTTTATTTTCGTCTCAAACATGACCCTTGAGACAATTTTATCAACGAAAGTGATTTCGTGTTCCCATCCGAAAAATTTTAGGTGTTCAATTATTATTTCATCTATTGGTATTGGAGTTGTTCTTATCTTGGCGGGACCTACGAAAATAAACATGTAGTCGGTGACTCGTTCGCTCAAATTCGTCAGTGCCCATAAAATGCTAAAAAAATATCTATCATACAATAATTTTAAATGTTCCTCTTGTATTTTCCCCCTAAGTTCGTGGTACTTTTCTGAATAGATTTTTATTTCTTTAACAGGTCTATAGGGTAATTCTTTTTTGCTAAGTTCTCTTATATAATTTTCATCGAATCCGAGCCAGAAGAGTTCCAATTTAGTTGACCTTATATATTCTTGCGCTTGCAGATATGGGGGTGAAGTTATGAGGATATTCACATCGTTTTCAAGTTTCATTTCCAAGGTATCTATTCCCGCTTTAATTTCATATACAACTTCTTTTGGGTTCAGGCGATTATATTCCCAAATTTTATGGAGCAATTTATGAATTTCTTTTTCTAGTTTGGCGTAGAACAGCGCCTCATAGTTACTTTTTAATAGTTCTTCTATTTTTTTCTTTGAATATTTTGACTTATAAAGTTTGTGGACTTTTTCATCTGCGTAAGAGAAATACTTTGTGACATTTAAGAGGGGGATTAAGAGAATATGTTTTACATTTTCCTCTGTAGAATGGACAAATCCCCATGTTTTTGAAAGCATGGGTAGAAATTCTTGTGGGAACCAATAATTTAGGTTTGACCAATTGGGGATAAATTCATTTTTGGAATTTTTTATTTCTTTTATTAGTTCGGCGGGGTTGATTTTGGGGTTTTTCATAATTGCAGTGTCGTGGATTATTTTAAGGATTGGGTTTAGGTCCCATAGTTCATAATCGTAGCCGTAGAGTTTTGAGACGATGCCAACAGTTCCTCCGCCGGCAAATGGGTCAAAGATTTTCATTCCAGGTTTAGCGTAGTTTTTCAGAACATATGCGATAACTTGTGGGATAAACTTTGCGGGGTATTTGTATATGGAAAATGTTCCGTATGTAGTTGATGGGATTTCAGGGATTGTTTTTCTGAAAAGTAGAAAGACCTTTGTATTTTTTTCATTTTCTTTTGGTTTTGGAAAGTTGAAGAAGGTCAATTGTTTGGGTTTATCATTTAGCATTTATTTAAAGTCAGTATTTTTTAGATTTTGTTGTTTTTAAAGATAAAGATATGAAGAGAAATTTTCAAGGTATTAGGGTAGAGGTTTGTCAGGGGTTTGAAGACAAGCTTTTCCATATTCCGAATTCATTAACTTTAAACTCTCTATCTTCACATAATATAGAGCCGGGAGACCAGCACAAGCCGTGGGATTTTAATTTTTTGCCTGCGCCTTTTTCATCATCCCAATCTCTACCTATCAAAGGTTCAATGTTTCCTTTTATAATCAGGTCATTGGAATATGAAATGTGGGACCAAACGGGGTTATCTTTGTTGATAAAGATGCAGACCTCACCGTTTTTTTCATGCCATTTGCCAGGGAAGTCGTTAAGTTCATTTTTAGGAACCATATCTTGCAGTTGTAGTAATCCGAATCCGTATTTTCTCTCGCCACCAACCTGGAATTGATTAGCCAACTGCTCTTTGAACTCAATACTTATCTTGTTATATGTGATTTTTAAATCATCATTATTTATTGAAAGGTTAAATTCGTTATCTGAAAGTTCTCTTATCCAGATCAATCCTTTCAAAAAAACTTGTTTTCCATCGTCGATCGTATATGGGCTTATAAATTCAACTTCGTGGAGCATACCTTCTTCAGTGGTAAATGATTCAGGGTCTATCGGTGCAGATGCCATTGAGCTAATAAATTTCTTTTCAAATTCGTTTTGAGGGAGAGAGTCAAACATCAAACCGTTGTTGGTATATTTGGGAATATATATTTCACTTTGCACGCAGGGGAAAAGATAGCCAAAACGCATTGAATTTGCGAGGAAATCGCCAACTTTCTTGTAGTCGTTTAGCCCGAGAAGCTGAGTAAGTTTTGATGTTAAAGCTGCCCATAGAAGTTTGCCTGGCACATATGGTCTTGTTTTGTAAAAATGCATTATTTTGTGGAATCCTACATGAAGTGGGGATTTCAGGCAAAATGTCCATTCAAAAAGATGCCAGTTCATTTATATTACTCCATTCTTTCATTGATTCTCAGGAAGATTTTGAAAGTGCCTTTGCATGATATCTTGCGTATATTAGTGATTTCTCAAGCATTTGAATAGCGAGTATAAGGTCTTCAAGTCTTGAAGCAAGTCCATTATCTTTTCGTATTTCTTCAAGTAAGTCAGTATTGTTAGTATTGCTAATAAGGTTTAGTTCGTTTAGTAATTTGGTTGTTATTTCTGTTATCTTTTTAGCGCCATTACTTTCAGCGCTTCCTCGTGATTCACAGAAGAGTGCGAAGGCATATAGTCCTTGTTCTTGTAGCACTCCCAGGGCTTTTGTGAGCAAAGATTCTGCTTTTTTAGCATCTGAATTAAAAGCTTGGCTAACCTTCTCAGCAAATTCATATCCGTATTTTGCACAAAGTTTGTCAAGGTTTTTCATTTTAACAATCCTCCTTATTTAAGGTTGAGAATTTTTAATCTTCCCATACCTCTTGTACCCATTCCGCCGATGCCAAGAGTTTCAAATAGTTTCAGACCTTTCTCTACTTGAGTTTTAACCCATGAAGTTCCTACATCTCCGTTGTCTTCTGTTTTGAGTTCTTTTCCTGAGATTCTGAATGTTTTTCCTGAGTTATAGGCAATTTCAAATTTTAGGATAGTTCCTCTTGGGATAGCTTCATAGGTAAAAAGGGCGCGGTCTTCAGCTGTTCCTGTTTGTGGGTCAATGCTAACTGAGGTTCTAACTTCAAGGTTGCTATTAACTATTAAAGAAAATAGGGTATCTGAAACAAGAACTAATCTTTGTTTAACAATTTCAGGTATATCGGGGAAGTCGGAATTCGTGATATTACCTTTACCATTTTCTTTTTTCAACATGAGCCATCCAAAGTTAAGTCTCTCTTTATTTCGCAATTGATCTCCCAGTGGATAAAATCCTTCAGCTGGGGCTGCAAATTGTTGTTGTAGTCCTAATCCTTCCAGAGCCATTGGCGAAGTTACCCATATAGGGCCTATCATTGATGCGACGGGGAAGAAGAGGATATGGGCATCAAAGAATTGGGCGAGTCCTTGCATGCTGTAGCCTGTTCCTTTTGAGAATCCGTAAGGTATGCAGACGGGGCAAGCGGGGTCTGGTATGCCACAGTGTTTTTCACCACCTTCTCCTCCGCGTCCGGCGCAGGAATATTCGGTGTTGTTGGACTTCCACAGGTATCTACCTGTAACCATTGCTGTGTAAGCCCTTGCGGAACCACTTAGGCTTGTCCCTGGGATCTTTGGAAGATTTGTTCCTGGCTCTCTAATTATTGGTAAATCAACCCTTCCTAATCTTGACCCACCTGATCCCACATGGATTGGGTCAAGGGCTATCGCGTAGTATTTTTTAATTTCGCAATTACTGAACATTATTATACCCCCTCTGTTTTAGGTTTTATTTTTCTTACTTGAAGATTCCAGTGGAGACAAAGGTCTAAGGCGCCATCTTTTGTTGCTTCAAAAAGTTTATCAAAGAGGTTTTTCTCATTTTGGGGGGAGATTTTCAAAATATTTGTAAGACAGGACCTGACGAAATCTTCCCATACTGAATCTCCGCGGTAATCTTCGTATCTTTTCTTTACTTCCTGCCAGAAGGCATAAAGCTGAGAGATGCCTAATCCTTTTGATTTTAAGATACGCTGTATATCTTCCCATATGCTATCTATACGTTTAATGTCATCAAGTGGTCGTAAATTGTCCCCGATTTGAAATCTTTCTGAGGCACTTTCAAGGTAGGACATTTTGAAATAAGATGTTTCAATTCTTATGCAATCATTTTGTTTAAGTTCTTTCACATGGACGACATAATCACCGTTTCCGGTGTAGTCGAAGGAGTAGTTTCGTTCTTTGAGGTTATTGCCATTAAATCTAATATAGGGGTGCCATTCATCTTCTTGATTGGGGTCGCCGGTTGAGTAGGAGATTTTCCAGGCAAGTGGGACAGGGAAATAGCAAGGGTTTGGGTTTAATGTTAGTTCTTTTACATATTTGCCCAACCTGTTGTGATCGGTGTTGTTGATTGAATTAACTCTGGCAGATATAGTTTTTGTTTTTTCTTTAAATGTTTCAATAAGCCTTTTACCTGCATCCATTGCTATATATAGTGGTGTTTTTCTATGGAAGGCGATAATACCGATGTGAAATGGCAGTCTATCTCTTACTTTTGAGAATTGAATTTCATATTCTTCGAGGATTTTCTTTGCGATATCAAAGGCGTCGTAGGCGGGGACGAGAGCCATAAATTGGTCGGGGTAGTCATAGATTTTAACATAGGGTAGATAGTTTTGAAATTCATCATTTGCTGGTTCTGCGTTTGATATTTTGGATTCATCTTTCCATTTATTATCGGTTTCACTTTTTATTTTTATTTTTTTCCCGGACATCCACGAGACAATTTCGTTTATTGTTTTACCTTTGTTAGCAAGGATTTGGAGGTTGATTGTGGTTAGGAAGAGTTTATTTGTTTCATCAATACAGACGGGGCTAAATCTTACGCCATCAATATCAATATCGCAGGTGGTGCCTTTAGGGATATTAGTATTGAGCTGAATGGTGAATTTTATTCTTTTTTTCCTGAGGTCTATAAATGGGGAATCTGTTCCGTAGGGGTGATTGTTGAGAATGTCTTCAAGAATAGTGTAGTGTATAAAATCTTGTGTTGTTTGCCAAATGCGATAAATACGGGCAAGGGATGGGTGTTTTCTAAATAATAGTTTAATAAGGTGTTTTGCATTTTCAGAATTATTTTTAAGTGACAATGCTTTTCCAGTTGCGTCCCTTTCAGCTATAGGCATCCAGAAATCATTCATAAAGTTATTAGGTGATCTTCCAGTAAATGACTTGCAAATATTTTTCCAATTTTCGTCTAAGTTTATAGACCCATTTAATAATTCTTCAAAACCTTTTTTGAGGTCTGAAATGTCATTTATTTCTAATTTACTACACAAGCTCTGGTTCTCGTTTTTCCATTCATAAAAAGTTTGGGAAACAAAGGTATCCAAAAATTCTCCGGAAAGCCATTTTCTCAGGTCAAAAAATCCGATGATCAATGCAACACGGTCGTTATGATCTGAAACTTCATCTAACCATATTGTTTTCTGTGAAGTGTTAATCCAGTGTGCGACCCTTTTCTGATATCTATCTTTACATTTTTGGCATCTTTCATCTTTCACTGGCTTAAGTTTGATTCTACAAACAGGACATATGTCTTCTCCACCTGCATCTTGTGATTCCTTAAATTCTTTAACTAAATTTTCTACATCACCAGTATGGGGATAGACAATTCTCTTTAAGGATTCTTCTCTTTCATTTGCTAAAATAACCATACTTCTACTTTCACCGGAAATATCAATTTGTAAATTAAAATCAAGTTTGTTTAAATGTTTTAGTTTTTCAATTATTTCTGATTTTAATTCATTTATGTTCTCAATATTGGGGCATGAAAAATAAATGCCTGTGGAATCTCGGTAAATTTCATTACCTAAAGGATAATCAAACTCAATGATTTTCTTTATCGCCTCGTATGTGTCTTCTATCTCTGCTTTGTAACCAAAAATATCACCAATCTTTAACCCCTTTGATAAAAGTTCAATAACATTTAAATTTATCTTTAAAATTCTCCATTTTGAATTTCCTCTTGGTTCATACCATTTATCAATAACCATTTTTGCAAGATTAGATTTGACGAGTGAAGCTATAGTGTGAGCATAGTCATAGAGTGAAATTTCATTAATTGGTCGTCTTGTTTCAGCTATGGTTTTGGGGTAGTATTGTTTAATCAAGTTAACAAATTCTTTGTAATTATCATAAGAAATATTTTGGTTTTTTAGTATATTGTATAAGATATCATTTAATTTTTGAAAAAATTCTCTTTTTGTGTTACTGATTTGATTTTCATCTACATTATTTAAATTTGCAGAACCGAGAAGTTCTATTTCTTTTTCGTATCCAAAAGCTGTAGCCCTATAAGTATATTGACTACTCTGTTTTCCCGAACCTCCTTTTCCTGCCAATGCTTTATCTATTCCGGAAACAATTCCATGGGCATCGGCAAGGATTTTACAAAGTCCTTTTGGTTTATCATTCCAGGTGTGTTTTTCAATAAATTCACATAAATTTGTTATTTTATTGGTATCCAATTCTCCAGGATTTGTTAAGTTTTTAAATCCATTTAATAAATTTTCCCAATTATCATCTTTTAATAAATTACCTAAACTTTTATCTTCAAAAAAGTTGGAACTATTACATATTTGCTGATAATCAAAATTTGATCCTGTTTGTGTGTTATTTTTAGCTTGTGCCAAAATGAATTCTTTAGAGAATCTTCCGATTAGATGAATGTATGCTCCAATCTCAGCAAGAAGGATGGGTATTCTGTTATCTTCTAATTTTTTAAGGAGTGAACTCATTACCTCTCTCCTTTAATTCCTTTATTATATTTTCCAATTCCTCAAAATTACTAAACTTTACTATATCCAAAAATCCCTTTATAACCAATTTGCTTGCTTCTTTGTCCCACTTATTTTCAATTACTCCATATCCAGAAGATTTCTTTGCTGAAAAGCCATAGGTTAGCATCATTGCTTTTAAGCCTGCTACCACACCATTAAGGTCATTAATAACTTTTATTTTTAGTTCAGACAAGGGTTTCCCTAAATGGTAAAATGGCAAGTAAAGCAGTTTGAAAAATCCCTTTGCTCCTTTTGGCACAACCTCGTAGTATATTGGATTTTTACCTGTCTTTGTTTTTCTGTCATGCGGATTGATTACTTCCATATCAATCCTGTCCCAGAATGTTGGGTAAAAATATAGCATGCCTGTAAGGGAGGGGACCTCTTCTTCGCCGAACCTTTCTTTTAATTTGTTTCTATAAATATCTTTTACATTAGGACATAACTCATCAAGATATTTTGTCCAACCTTTTGCCATTTCTTCCATTCCCTTTTCGGTTCCAAATAAGAGGGTATGCCAAAAGCGCACCTTAACGAACTTCTCTGGGTCATTTGCCTTTGGCTCAAGATAGATTTTCATCATCGTCCATCTTAGGTTTCCCTTCCAAGACATAGCTGATGTAAATGGGATGCCAAAGACCTTATCTTTGCGAATCGGGTTTTCAATGATATAAAGTGGCGTATCATCTCTTGAAATAAATGGTTTTGCAAGGGTTATAGGAAATTCAATAATAAAGCTTCCTTTAGGGAGGGTTGAAATGTCTGGGGAAGAATTGATGCCGAGAAGATTAAGTTCGGATAACTTGCAACACTGTAATTGGTCATTGTAATTTCCATTTGAATGGATTAAGGATTTTAGGCCTGATGAATATTCCCTTTCCCCTACCTTTGCATATACATCGGGTTTAATTTTGTTGGGTTCACCTCTTCTGTCAGGGAAATTTTCTTTTACACCGAAAGAAGTGATTAAGAGCATTATCCTTGAGAAAACGTCGGTTACTTCGCTATATTTTTCTGAACCTGAGACAAGGTTGTCTACATCATTTTT
>NZ_FAOO01000034.1 GCF_900070205.1 Candidatus Thermokryptus mobilis
TTTTTATTCTTGACTTTGCTTGTTTTAATAATTGAGTTTATTATATCTGTTTTTGAAACCAAAAAGATCACAGAAAGTAAGCTTTTAGATGTAACCAAAAAGATAAAGTCAATTTATAGGGTTTATTAACCTTGATTGAATCTGGGAAAAAGAAATTTTATCTTTTTTTACTAAGTTTAATTATTTTTAGCCTCCAATTTGAAACTCTGCCATTGCCTGTAAAAGTTCAAATAATACCATTGACGAGTATTTTGGTTTTCTTTTATATTGTTTTTATGTATGAAAGAGTTGCGTTAACACCAGTTTTCGCTACTTTTTTCATTTTTTTTATCTATGTTACTTTGCATTCAATCGTTGCGCTCAACGTAGATATCATATCAAACTTAGGTGAACCGATAAGGTTTATCTCTTGGGTAAGACAATTCTTAGCTTTAATATCGGGTTTTTTAATTTTTAAGGTTTTAAGGTATTTATTAAGATATGTTGATATTTATTGGGTATCAAAACGAGTTGTAATTTTTTCTTTGTTGTCTATAATGATAGGGATTTTGAATTTCATTTGGGGATTTCTAAATGTACAAATTGCTGGTGAGTTAGTTAAAATGATACGGAGTTTTATTGCGCCCTATGGTTATATAAGCCCAATAAGAAGCAGTGGATTATCCCTTGAGCCTTCCCATTTTGCTGGATTTATTGTAATAATTATTTTGCCTGCCTTATTGATATATTGGAGATTGCATAAAAAAAGAGCGATTTTGATTTTACTTTTTGTGACTCTATCGTTTTTTTGGACTTTTAGTATGGCTGGCTTTGTGCTTTTATTTTTGTTTACCGCATTTGCCATTGTTTTAGGACCGCAGAGAAAGTATGCGATTATCGCAGGATTTTGGAGCTTCCTTTTGTTCATTTTTGCATTATTCTTCTTCCCGAACACTCAAATTATTCGCCATTTAAGTACGATGATTATAGGTAATTTATCCATCTCTATTATCGATAGATTTTATAGTACATTCGGACCCTTTTTAAATCTGTTTTCCTCTTTTAATGTAATTGGTTATGGGCTCGGAAGCTCCGTTTACTATTTAAGTGAAATGATTCCTAAAGATTTATATATACACATAATTTCGGTTAGATGGAAAGAGTTGCCTTCATTGGGTACCCTTGTAGGTAGGATATTTGCTGAAACTGGAATAATAGGACTGTTTCTATTTTTTTCAATTTTTGCTATCGGTTATAGTCAAATTAATAAATTGATAAAGTTTGAAAAGGATAAAGTTTTGAAAACGCATTATAAAATAGTTCGTCTCGGTTATATACTGTCTTTCATCTCGCTCTTTTTTCTTTTTGGTTCTTTTCATCAACCGTATTTTTGGTTTTGGTTAGCCATTATAGATAGTATGTTTATAAAAAATTTCCCGCATTATTTATATGTACAAACCAGTTAGTTCGTTCATACTTGCAAAAAACACATTATATAATACACTTGCTCAAGTTTTTCTCACTTTTGTTTCAATCGCTTTTATTCCAATTTTAATCCATAAAGTTGGTGACGAGGGATTCGGCATTATATTGCTTTCTTGGACAATTATCGGATACTTCAATTCATTAGATCTTGGTATAGGTAGAGCTGTTTCATACTATGTATCTAAATTTAAGGTGTTGAATAGAGAGATTGAGATATATGGTTTAGTGTGGAGTGCTTTATTAATTAGCTTAATTTGGGGTTTGTTTATCATAATTGGCGTTTTTACCTTTTCTAAAGATATAGTAAACCTACTTTTTAAACTTTCAGTATCCGGTTACAGTGAGGTTGAAAATGTTTTAAAACTTATTGCTTTTAGTTCTATATTTATACTTGTTCAGAGTGTTTTAAGATCTAATTTAATGTCTTTTCAAAGGTTTGATTACATAAATTTAATACAGACCGTGGCTGCGCTTCTGCAATGGCTTGGTTCTTTAGTTGTAGCATATCTTGGTTTCGGTATATTTACAATAGTTTTCGTTACAGTTTTAATTCGCGCTTTATCAACGATTGTGTTTTTTATATTCGTTAAAGTCGTTAGTCGTGATATTTTTAAATATATTTTTGTAAGTAAAGATTCAATTGTAGAATTAATTAAATTTGGCATGTGGATTGGAATTTCCCAGTTTGTCAGCTTTATTTTAATGTATGCTGATAGATTTTTTATTAGTTCTATTATTTCAACAAGAATGGCTACTTATTTTATTATTCCTTCCGAAATAACAACTAGGATTCTTTTTTTAATTCCAGGTTCTTTAACATTAGTTTTATTTCCAGCGTTAACAGAAAGAATAGCAATAGATGTTAATCAGGCTCATATTTTATATATGCGTTCATTGAGGTATATCTATGTGTTGATGTATCCGCTGACCTTGACTTTATTTTTCGGAGCGCCCGAAGTTTTAGAACTATGGCTCGGTAAAGATTTTGCTGTCCATAGCAGCTTGGCTTTTAAGATTCTTTTGATTGGACTTTTCATCAATTCTATTTCGCAGATTCCATTAACTATGATTCAATCAATGGGGAGACCCGATATAATAACTAAGTTACAAGTGATTGAACTTATAATTTATGTGCCTTTATGTATTTTATTAGTGTACAAATTTGGGATAAATGGGGCAGCATCTGCTAATCTTATTAAAATTTTCATTGAAGCATCTTTCGCTTTCACTTATATTACAATTTCATTTAAAAACCTTCAACTTAAAACCTCGTTGCTTGGGATCACCAAGGAAATATATTTGTCATCTTTTTGGTTTGTTCTATACTCAATCGTTTCCCATTTGGGATTTAAAATTAATATAATTCTTTTTGTTTACCTTGTTCTTGCACTTGCCTTTTGGATTGTTGTTTATGTATTAACATTTGATGAAGAGGACAAAAAGATGGTTATAAAAGTTCGTGATGTTATTTTAAATTATATATATAAAACAAAAAACGTCCCATTATGAGAATACCTTTTGTTATAGTGCGATATAATCGTGTCGGGTGGTTTGGTTTAAAAGCTAAATTAAAAATAATTCCGTATGAAAACTCTGACGTAATCGTTGCAACCGCTTGGCCCACAGCCTATTCTATTTATAAACTGTCTAAGACAAAGGGCAAAAAGGTATACTTTATCCAAGATTATGAGATATGGTTTGGACCCAAGGACCTTGTAGATAATAGCTATGTATTAGATCTGAATAGAGTGGTTTCTTCACCATATTTAAAAGAGTTGATCGAGGGAAAGTTCGGGGTAAAGGTGAAGGGGATTGTTCTTAACTGGGTTGACTCTATTTTTTATTTTGAGGGAGAGAAAAAATTTGACTTTCCATATAGAATCATTATTTTATATCATAGGGATGCTCGAAAGGGTTACAAAGAGGGTTTAGAAGTTTTAAAAATGGTAAAACAAAAGTATCCAGAAGTTGAAGTAATTATATTTGGAGTTAAGAGTCCGCAACGGGGTGAATTGCCCAGTTTTGCTCTTTTTTATAAGGGTCTATATGGTATAAAGTTGACTGATTTATATAAATCTGCTCATATTTTTGTCTCGCTGAGTCTTTCCAAAGATTGGCATTCATCCCCTATGGAAGCTATGGCAGCTAAATGTGCTGTTGTTGCGACCTCGGTTGGTTCAATGAGATATTTAGACATATCTAGGGAAACTGCTTTAATTTGTGAACCTGGAGATGTGGTTTGTTTAGCGGAGAATTTGAAAAAATTGTCAAGCAATGGTTATAATATCATTCGGAATTTTTTGTGGGAAATATCAGCCGAGAATTTTGAGTCAATTTTGAAAACATAATTGATGATAAAAATGGTTAAGATAACAGCAGTTGTTTTGAATTGGAATAATTTCGTTGACACATTTGAGTGTGTTATTTCCTTGAAGTCAAGCGTGATACCACTTTATAAGATAATAATAGTTGATAACAATTCCACAGACGGTTCTTTTGAGTCTTTAAGTGATTCTTTTTCTAACGACGAGACATTGATTTTAATTAAAAATGAGCGAAATGTCGGTTTTGCAGCTGGAGTTAATAGAGGAATAAGGATGGCTATATCGTTAGGAAGTGATTTTGTTTTCTTGATAAATAATGATGCTGTCATTGAACCAGATACAATTTTACATTTACTTAAAGCATTTGATGATACGACAGGTATATCAGGTCCAAGAATTTATTATTATGATAATCGCTCCAAGATATGGCAAGGTGGTGGATATTTTAGTTATTTAAAGGTTGGATTAAGAGTTCCAGAGAAAAATTTAGAAGTAGAAGTTTTTTCCAAGAATACAGAAGTTTCGTTTTTAACCGGTTGCGCTATGCTTATAAGTGCTAAGTGTGTCAATGAGGTGGGTTTATTTAATGAAAATTATTTTTTTTATTACGAGGATGTTGATTACTGCATTAGAACGATAAGGAAAGGATTAAAGTTAATTTATGTGCCACAAGCTAAGGTTTTACATAAAATTAGGGATGTTAAGAGGGAAAGAACATCACCGTTTGTGTTTTTCCATCTGGCTAGAAGCTTTGTGATTTTTACGCATTCAAATTTTAATATTTTATATTTTTTATACTCTATCCTGTTACATTTTCTGGTGTATACTCCTTATAGGATTTATCAGGTGTTGTCTGGCAGTAAAAATTTACAATCAATCAAGGCGTGGTTTGAGGGAACTATAGAGGGTTTAAAATTTGTAATAAAATCATAAGTTCCATTATGAACATTCTTATAGTTACCCCTAGGATTCCGTATCCCCCTTATCGTGGCGATAAGATGAGAGTATTTAACCTAATGGTTAATTTATCCTCAAACAATCAAATTTATTTGCTTACTCTGATTCGTGATAAGAAGGAACTTATGTATGTTAAGTATATAGAGAGTTTGGGTGTAAAAGTTGAATATGTTTACCTGCCAATTTTTTGTTCGGTTAAAAATCTTTTGAAAAATATATTCAGTAAAAAACCATTTCAGGTTGCTTGGTTTTATTCAAAAAAATTTGGACAGAAACTTCAAGAGATAACCAAAAATCAGGATATTGATGTTATTTACTACTACACAATAAGGGCAGCTGTTTATAAAGACAGTGTGAAAAACAAAAAAATTTTGCAAGTTATTGATTTGGTTGATGCTATTTCTTTTTATCTTTCCGGTTTTTCTTCAAATTTAAAAAATCCAATCATGAAGTTTCTGGTTGGGTTGGAAGCTAAAAGAGTGAAATCATATGAGAATATAGCTTCAGAATTTGACCTTGCGTTCGTAACTACTGAAAGAGATAAGATAATTTTGGAAAGGTCTTCTGTAAAAGCAAAGATTGAGATACTTTCAATGGGTGTTAGTGAAAATTTCTTAAATGTGTTTGTAAAAGATTCGGGATTTGATAAAAACCGTATATTATTTACTGGAAATATACCTTATTGGCCAAATTACTATGCTATTTTATATTTCATTAGAGAGATTTTCCCGATAATTTTAAATAAAATTCCGTCAGCTAAATTTTATATAGTGGGTCAAAATCCTCCTAGGAGATTAAGAAAAATTAAAAGTGATAATATAGTGGTTACTGGATTTGTTGAGGATTTAGCGAGCGAGTACTTAAAAAGCGCAGTTTTGGTAGCTCCTATCAAATTTGGATCTGGAATTTCAAATAAAGTTATTGAGGCTTTATCTTTAGGTGTTCCTGTTGTATGCACATCGCTCATCGCTGATGGTTTGCCTTCGGAGTTAAGAAAATATCTTTTTGTAGCTGATAATCCCAAGGAGTTCGCTGAATTAGTAATAAAAGTAATTGAAGAGCCATCTATAAGGATTAATTTTGTACATGAAGTAAGGAAAAGGGTTATTAAAGCTTTTGACTGGAAAAATATAGTTAACAATTTTGTAAAAAATATTGAAACTGAAATTACAAAAAAGCGTAATTTATGAGT
>NZ_FAOO01000035.1 GCF_900070205.1 Candidatus Thermokryptus mobilis
CCCAATAAAATAAAAAACCCTCCCAAAATAGGGAGGGCAACAAAAACCACAAAAAGCAACTACACAAAAATATCAACTCTGTTTTTATCAACACCTATGATCTCCCTACCTCGCCATCTAAAATCAAGCGTATAAATAACTACCGAATCAACCTTAGGATCAATAATTTGCATAAGCTTAAACTTCATCTCCATAAATTTGCCCTCTGTCAGCTCACCCTCAAAAACGGAATTCTGAACCCAATGAAGATACCTCCTCAAAAATTTGCAAACCTTGGAAACACGCTTTTGTTCAACATCATAGACAACTATGTAATACATGGCTTAAAAATAAATTTTAATTGACTAAACCCACCAAACTTTAAACGGCTTATACTCCTCATCGCCGAATAGATGCTTAATTAACTTATAACATTCCAATCGTATCAGACCCTTGTAAGATATATTCCGACCAAGAGTTCTATGCTTGACCGTGCTTTCAACAAAATCATTAAGCTCCCTGACAAAAACTTTTCTTCCCTCTTCATTCAAATAGCAATAATTCAACTCACTGACGAAATGTTCCTCCCTTATTTGCCCACGATTTATAAGCTTAAAGATCAATCTGTCCACGATAACAGGTTTAAAAACTTCAGCAATGTCAAGAGCAAGCGAAAATCTTCTCTCCATCGGCTCGTGGAGATAACTTATTGTCGGATTCAACTGCGTCTTATATATCTCACCAAGCACCATAGTATAAAGCATTGAATTCCCAAAAGATATCAAGCAATTAACAGCGTTCTCGGGCGGTCTCTTTGTCCTTTTCCCAAAATCAAAAAATTCATCATCAATAATATAACCCCACCCCTTGTAATATGCACTCCTTATACGCGCCTCAAGAGTCATCAAATCATTTATCTCATCAATACAATCAATCTTTACTCTCTCATTTTCAACCATCTCAATAAAAACTTCCAATTCTGTCCGTTCATCAACATAGGACTTCAAATTCTTCAACATATTAAAAGATGCTCCATCAACAAACTTTTTAGCTATCTCAACCCTAAGGTCATAATCAAGATAGTGCTCCACCTGTTTGACAAGCAATCTTCCCGAGTTCAAAAATTCACGCGGGTAGAAACTACCCGAATAAAATCCAAAGCGATTGAAAACATGAAGCACTATGTTGTTCTGTGAAAGAAAATTGAAAAACTTTGTGTTAAATGTGAGCTCCCCAAAAACATAAATCGCCTCAATATCCTCAACCGGAATCGGTCTTCGCTTAACCGCCCCATTATCTTCAACCTCTGGATAACCAACAAAGCATAAAACTTCATCATCAGCAACCTCCTCACCAATAGGTTCAAAATAAATAGTGTTATCCCTTCTCCTTAAAATTCCAGACGAAAAAATATAATACGGCTTTGGCATAACCCCTTAAAAAATTTAATTTTCACTCCAACAAAGCTGGAAATAACTGCAACCCCTGCATTTACTCTTCTCTATTTTTGCCGGTGGCTTATCTTGACGAACTATCTTAAGGATATCATTCAAAATGTCATTCATCATCTCAAAATCTCCATCCAAGAGCTCAACATCAATTGTTTTCCTCAACTTTGGATAATTTATTCTCCCTTTTGCCCCAACCCCTTTATTTCTCAAATAAAAAAGATAATACTTAACCTGCCAGATATGCCCCTCTTCAAATGAGTCCGACTTCTTAACCTCATGAACTACCCCGTCCCTGTAGTCAAACCAATCAATTGCAATTGTATCATCAATCTTCAAATCCTTCTCCTTATCCCTGTAAAAAATTTCACTTAAAATTTTACCTATCTCAACAAAATCAGAGTTATGCTCCATTTCAATATGATTTGCGAAAAACCAAAGCTGTCTCTTGCAATGAAAATAATAATTCACCATCACCCCGGTTATTCTCGGATTCTCGTATATCATCTCATTCAAGTATGTTTGTTTCAAATTCATCTGTCAGAAGCCCTAACTCCTCATCATACATAGCCCTACAAAATAATGTTTTGCTATGCTCATAAATTTGACCGTTCTTACGAAGCTTAAAAAACTGAACAAACGCAAGCGGTAAGAAATATCTTATCGCCTCAAAATATCTTTTCTCTTCAATCAACTTAACATATTCTTCCTCATAAACATAAGGCACAACCTCAACAGATTTGACCAATCTGTAAAAATCATCTTCATTCACTTTATTATTTAACATCGGTAATACACTCCCCCTCAATCTTTTAAAACTCTCCACTGTATCGTTAAAAATTTTCCTTTGTTTCTCGCTAAACCCATCACAATAAACTCTCTCAACAAGATCAATGACATCAAATTCGCTAATCTTTCTTATCCC
This sequence comes from Candidatus Thermokryptus mobilis, assembly GCF_900070205.1. Lineage (NCBI taxonomy): Bacteria > Pseudomonadati > Candidatus Kryptoniota > Candidatus Thermokryptus > Candidatus Thermokryptus mobilis. The sequence goes on from NZ_FAOO01000035.1 coordinate 2,353, forward strand.
TTCAAGTTCCTTTTTCGTCCTCTCAATCAATTCTTTATCATAAATTTTTTTATCCTCATCTTGATATTGGCAAAACACAAAAACATCAGCTGAAGACAACCTCCCCCGTCTATTAACACGACCAGCCCTTTGAATTAATCTATCAATCGGGGCTATGTCGGTGAATAAAACATCAAAATCAATGTCAAGTGAGACCTCAATAGCTTGAGTCCCAACGAGAAGTTGAGCCTTTCTTAAATCTCTTTCAATTTTCTCTCTGTCTATCAATGCGAACCTTGAATGTATAAGTTTAGCTCCTCCGATCGCATCACCCTTTAACTGTCCGTAAATTTCCTGTGCTCTTTTGACAGTATTACACACAACCAAAACTCTTTTCCCGCTTGAAATCTCCCGCTTTATCCTGTCAAGACCATTAAGTATGAAATCATCAATTAAATTTATCGTGTGCCTTGAAACCGACCTTAAATTTTCTTCACTTGCCATCACAATTGAACTAGCTATTGGTTCAAAAATTTCCCTCAAAAACTTTGGAAATGTAGCAGACATAATCAGAACATCAACCCCGAAGTCCTTTTTTAAAATCTTCAATGTTTCAGAAAGAAGAGCTATCGTCCTCGCATCATAAGAATGAACCTCATCAACTATGACAAGCCCATCAACTATTTCGGCTAAACGCATTTCAAATCCTGAAACTCCAAATGCCTCCTTTATGAGCTGAAGATGAGTCATTATCTTAAATTGTGAATAAATTTTTTTGTTAAGGTCAATGAACGCAAGCGAAAACTTTTTTGCCTCCTCCGGAGAGTAACCCCTATCCCTGAAACTTTGATAAATAAAATACCCCGCTCTGTGATGTCTCATTCCAACTAATCCTTCCCCAAAATAATTCACAAACCTTTTGAACATATCATTTATGCTCGCAGTGTAAGGCAAAATATAAAACACCCTCCTTGTGAAATTCTCATTCTGATTTCTTTCAACCCAAAAAAGAGACGCCTCCGTTTTACCATAACCAGTCGGCGCTATCAAAATTAAACTTCCTTCCTTACGACCCGCTTCAATCTGAACATCCCTAAAAAAATTAAATTTGATAATTTCTGAGATTTTCCTTTCCAACAAAGGTATTTTAATATCACCAGCCGATGCGATATGATCACAGTTCAAAACGAAACCACGCATCAGGATCAAAGCATTCCTCATTCTGTCATCAAGCCCGTCATCACACAGGCGTAAATACCATTTTATTGCAAACTTGAACACATCAATAAGTTCATCAACCGAACTCGGCAAATTGAAATTGCCAAGTTCCTTTCCAATGAACCTCTTGCTTAAATCCGGTATCATCTTCATAAGCTGAACAAGCTCACCAAAATTATCCTCCAACTCAATAAGCGCATTTTGATAATTCTCTACCCCAGGCTTCCCATCAACAAGTGTTGAATACCTTTCCTTCAAATTATCAAGCTCCCAATGATGTGATACGATCCCAAGAGCAATTATCTTTTTGATCTCATCATCATAATCAAGAAGTGAAACAAAACCAGCAGATAAAATCTCATGCCTATAACCCCATTTTTTACCTTCACTTAAACTTCTCTGAAAACCCTCTGCAGCTTTTCCAAAGTCATGAAGATACAAAGCATAAAAAACATAGTCCCAAAACTCAGGAAAACCAACTCTATCTGGAACCCTCGGGTAAATCTTAATCAGCTGGGACAAAACTCCAAGCACATCAACGATGTGATCATAGAGCGTCTTTTCAGGCGATGTCTTAGCCAGTATCTTCCACATATCAATCTTCCTTTGGTTGAAGCAACTTAACAATGGTGCTGATCAATTTTTCAGTATTCGCAACTATCGATTCAGCAGTTTCATCCAAAACCCACGAACCAGCAAAACCTATGGTGCTATTGAGATAAATCGGCAATACAAGTTTTTCATCTTTAATAACCCATATAACAGCATACATAGTTGAAAGGTTTTCCTGAAAGCTATTCCCTTTAAATCTATCCATCGTCAAGATTATAACTTGAACCCTTGATTCGTCCTTATAAGTCAATCTAAACATACTTGAGTTAGCAAATTCTTCCTTCACCTTAAACACCAATCTCTGCCCAACCATATCTTCAGCATTGTCAACCACTTCAACTGCTACCTGCGAAAATATCTCAGAATTTAAAACGAGAAGAAAAACGAAAACGAATTTAACTTTCCCCATAGAAGTATATCCCCCAATTTTTTTCTTGATCAAACCACAACGGCTCAATTTCATAATTTATAAACCTGTTCAAAATGACAAATGGTTGAATATCTTTCCCTCTTCTTGCTCCGTTCGGACTATAATCAAAATACATCGGCAAAGCGATAATTGGTCCTGCAACACCTTTAAAATTAAACGGAACAATCGTCCGACCAAATCTAACTGGTGAAGATTTTTCAATCTCTATTCTTTTAATCTCTTCAATCTTCGCCAGTTCTTGCGTCCGACCAAGTAAAATGGGAAACTCAGGCCTCTTAAAGTAAACTTCAAAATCAACATTTGAGATGTAAAGATATAGCTCGGGTAATGTCAAAAACTCCCGCTTAACAACATTTGACTTTGCCTCAAATTTAACCTTCAAGCTCAACTCATAAATCAGCTCCAAGTCTTCCCCTTTTCCTTTGTGAAGAAAAACATAACCGAAGCATATCTCACCTGGCTTAACTATTTTTCCCACTACTGCTGAAATAACCCCAAGAATCGTGCTCGGCGGTGGAACTTCAAGTGTTGGCTGGGCACCAGAAATAAAAAACGGACTTCTAAAAGAAGATGTTATACCCGTTATTTTTACTCTTAAAACTTCCATTTTCAATTTAAGTTTTATTTTTGAAAAGCCGGGCAAAAGCCCGGCAAATTTTTACATTGAAGCGACAACATTTTTCACAAGCTCGGCAAATTCCTCTATCGCCTGCTTCGGCGTTGATATCACTATCTTCTTTTTGTCACCAAGATTTAAATCTTTAAACCGCTTTCTAAATTCTTCATCCAATCCATCAAGAAATCCCGGGTGTATGCCAACATAAATATCCGAACGAATTATGTCAGCATAATCCTTAACCGTTTTCTCAAACGCATCAAAGTTGAACCTGACTTCACCATTGTCCTCATAGGAGAGGTTCATAAAGATATTATTTCCACCCTCAACGATAGCAAGTAACNCCAACC